>NZ_JBVAYM010000011.1:0-86184 GCF_055420025.1 Traorella sp. mt218 | reverse complement strand
TATTATAAACGAAAAAGATTTAAAAAGAAATCGGCGAAGCTGCCGATTTTAAAAATTGCTTTCTGCCATAGGCCGAAGCACAAGGTCATGTACGACCCCATCGTCGATTTCTATCACATCTACAAGCACTTTCGCAAGCTTTTGCGCATTGAGATAATCCGGACGATCAAGCTCTCTGAAATTTGTATTGATGCCGCCGGGATAAATGGCACTGACCTTGATATTATCCTCGCGTACTTCCTTTACAAGAGCTTTGTGGATGGCTTTCATGGCCTGTTTGGTTGCGGTATAGGCTGCCATATTGATATTGTCATATAGACAGGCACTTGAAAGGATATTCATGATCAATCCTTCCTTTTTTTCTTTCATCTTAGGCAGGAAAGCCTGTATAAAGGCAAGATGAGAAACACAGTTTAAGTTAAACATATAGCGTAATTCATCTAAGTCGATTTCCTCAACAGGAGCTTTTCTGACATTGGCTCCGGCGTTGTTGATCAAGATATCGATTTCTTTGAAAGTATCTAATACATGGTTGGCAAACTGCGTACATGCCTGTGAATCGCTGGCATCAAAACAAGCGGCAAGGACCTTGGCTTCAGGATTGATGTCATTGATTTCGCGAATGACCTGACGTAATTTTTTTTCATTCCGTCCGCATAAAGCCAGCTGTGCAGGAGCACGATGGGCGATTTCTAACGCCATGGCTTTGCCAAGGCCATCACTGGCTCCGCTAATGAAGATCTTCGATTGTTGGTTCAACATGTTCTACTTCTACCTCGCTTTCATCATCGATCGGTGCTAAATAGCCTTCGTCGATTGCTTTATCTCTAAAGAAAATATAGGCTTCACATAAGGTTGCTTCCTGATAAGGCGTCACATAGAAGATGGCAAGGCCACAGGTAATGATGCCTAACAGATACCATGGTAAAAAGGATATCTGAAGGACAAAGATATCTAGTTTGACACCTTGTGTCAGCATCTTTGTCATTTCAAAGACTTCCGAGGAATCCATGTTTGGATTTTCTGCCAGAATATAGGGGATCATAAAATACTGATAAGATTTATAAATGCCCGGAATGATAAAAAGCAGCGTCCACAGGAAAGTATAGATGTCCCTGAGCAGCATGACCTTTACGACATTGAGATAAGTCTTAGCGGTAAACATGGAAAAGAGCACCTCAAAGCGGCTCGGTTCCTGACGGTTTTCCAGATAGAAGCGTACCATACCTACCTTGAGCGGATTTGAAATAAAAATCGTATAGACCATTGATATCAAGGATATGATTATGGCTAAAGAAGCAGAGATTGCTAATGTGATGAAGTCTAAAGAAATGACATAGAAATCACCCAGCCCCATTCTGAAATAATACTGTCCCGTATCAAGGTTGACTTGTGTTCCAAAGTAAGAAGAAGTCAATATTGAGGCAACAAGACAGGTACCGATTACGATCAAGAGATTGCGATGGATGCTGTCTTTAGCACGCTGTTTTAATTCGCTGCGTATAAACATGGTATTCCTCCTTATTTTCATTATCTTTATTATAACGGATTCTAATGGAAAAGGAATCAAAAATGGCTTTTTTGTAAGAAATGTTGTCTTTTTTTTCTTTGGAACAGGTGAAAAATCAAAAAAAATTAGAGATGCCGCATGGAATATAAAGGATATTTAAAAAACACAAAAAAACTAAAAATCTTCTTTCAAAATAACCTCTTTGGGTCTATAATAGAATAGGAAATTAAGGAGGATTAGCATGACAAAGAAATTTATGTCAATGGATGGTAATAACGCTGCGGCGCATTGCGCATATGCGTTTACAGAAGTTGCGGCGATTTACCCTATTACACCATCATCAACTATGGCAGAAGTTGTTGATGCATGGGCCACTCAGGGCCGTAAAAATATTTTTGACAGCGTTGTAAAAGTCGTGGAAATGCAGTCAGAAGGCGGAGCTGCCGGAGCTGTACACGGTGCTTTGCAAGGAGGGGCATTGTCAACTACCTTTACTGCCAGTCAAGGTCTATTGTTAATGATTCCGAACATCTATAAGATGGTAGGTGAATGTCTGCCGGGAGTTATTCACGTAGCTGCCAGAGCTATTGCCGGACGTGCTCTTAATATTTTCGGTGATCATGAAGATATCTATGCATGCCGTCAGACAGGTATCTGCATGTTGTCAAGTCATTCCGTACAGGAAGCGATGGATCTGGCAGGTGTTGCCCACCTGGCCGCTATCAAGGCACATGCACCATTTATTCACTTCTTTGACGGATTCCGTACTTCTCATGAAATTCAGAAAGTAGAAGTGATGGATTATGAAGTATTTGATCGTTTGTTAGATCGTGAAGCATTGGCTGCTTATAAGGCACATGCATTAAATCCACATACCAATCCGGTTACACGTGGCGGTGCTGAAAACGATGATATTTTCTTCCAGGGAAGAGAAGCTCAGAACGAACACTATGCAAAGGTTCCTGATATCGTTGCGGAATACATGAAAGAAATTTCCAAGGTAACAGGACGTGAATATGCACCATTTACTTATTATGGAGCTGAAGATGCTGAACGTATCATCGTTGCGATGGGTTCAGTTACGGAAACGATCAAGGAAACGATCGATACATTGGTTGCCAACGGTGAAAAAGTTGGTTTGATCAAGGTTCATTTGTATCGTCCGTTCTCTACGAAGTATCTGACAGCTGTTTTACCTTCTACAGTTAAGAAGATCGCAGTATTGGATCGTACAAAGGAAATGGGTGGTCGTGAACCATTGTATTTGGATGTATTGAATGCATTGAAGGATCACAAGGATCTAACGATCATCGGCGGACGTTATGGTTTAGGTTCTAAGGATACGGCTCCAAATCAGATCAAGGCTGTTTATGATGAATTGGCAAAGGATACGCCAAAGGATGAATTTACGATCGGTATCAACGATGATGTAACACATTTATCATTGCCGGTTGATAAGGATTTTGAAGTTAAGAGTGATTATACATCCTGCTTGTTCTATGGTTTGGGATCTGACGGTACGGTAAGTGCCAATAAGAACTCGATCAAGATCATCGGTGACCATACAGATCAGTATGTACAGGCATATTTTGCTTATGACTCTAAAAAAGCCGGTGGTGTAACACGTTCACACTTGCGTTTTGGTAAATCACCGATCCGTTCAACTTATTACATCAACAATGCAGATTTCATTTCTTGCTCATTGGATGCTTATGTATTCAAATATGATATGGTAAGCAATCTGAAAAAGGGTGGTACATTCTTATTGAATACGACATTCCCGAAGGAAGAGCTGGAAAACCATCTGCCAAATCGTTTATTGGCTACTTTAGCGAAGAAAGAAGCTAAATTCTATATTATCGATGCAACGAAGATCGCTCAGGAAATCGGTATGGGAAGAAGAACCAATACGATCCTGCAGTCTGCTTTCTTTGCATTGAATACACAGATCATGCCTTATGATGAAGCTGTAACATTGATGAAGGAAGCTGCTAAGAAGTCTTACTCAAAGAAGGGTGAAGATATCGTCTTGGCTAACTATAAGGCAATTGATTCCGGTAAAGACGGATTAGAGGAAATTCCTGTTAAGCCTGAATGGGCTGATCTGAAATATGATTCAGGAAGAAAGCCAATCGGTGATGAATACTTTGATAAGCATGTTGCACCGATCAATCATCTGGAAGGCTATGATTTGCCGGTTAGTGCCTTTACGAAGTATAACCTGTTAGATGGTTCTATCCGTAACAATGTTTCTTATGAAGAAAGAAGAACGATTGCCGTTCAGGTACCTACTTGGGAACCTGATAACTGTATCCAGTGCGGCTTCTGTTCATATGTATGTCCTCACGGAACGATTCGTCCGTTCTTGCTGACAGAAGATGAAGTGAAGAATGCTCCAATGGAATTTAAGACGATTAAAGCTATGGGCAAGGGTGTTGAACATCTGCAGTACCGTATTCAGGTATCTCCGGATAACTGTGTCGGATGCGGACTTTGTGTAACTGAATGTCCGGGCAAGGGTGGCAATAAGGCATTGAAGATGGTTGATGTCAATGCTAAGCTGGATCAGGTACCATTGGCTGATTACCTCTACAAGCATACACCTTATAAGACTCAGTACTTCTCTACTGATACAGTAAAGGGAAGCCAGTTCATGATGCCTTACTTTGAAATTTCCGGAGCTTGTCCGGGATGTGGTGAAACTCCTTACTATAAGTTAGTATCTCAGCTGTTTGGTAAGGATATGATGGTAGCAAATGCCACAGGATGCTCTATGATCTATTCTTCAAGTACACCTTCTACACCATTTGTAAATGATAAAAACGGTAATGGTGTTGCTTGGGCAAACTCATTGTTTGAAGATAATGCTGAATATGGTTATGGTATGGCATTGGCTCAGAACTTCAAGGAAGCCAGAATCTTGAAGATCATGGAAGACAACATGGAAAATGTTGAACCTGAATTAAAAGATGCCTTTACGAAATATATCGAAGCCGGCAATAACCGTGATGCTCAAAGAGAATTGGTTGAACCGATCATCAGTGGTGTAAAAGCCAGTGCTAATGAAGCTGTAAAAGAACTTCTTGATTATGAAAGAGATTTGGTTGGCAAGTCAATCTGGATCGTTGGTGGTGACGGATGGGCTTATGATATCGGATACGGTGGATTGGATCACGTATTGGCCAATGACCTGAATGTAAATATTTTGGTACTTGATACAGAAGTTTATTCAAATACAGGCGGACAGTCTTCTAAATCAAGCCAGGCTTCATCAATTGCTAAGTTTGCAGCTGGTGGAAAAGCTACGGCTAAGAAGGATTTAGGACAGATTGCAATGGCTTATGGTCATGTATATGTAGCTTCTATTTCTATGGGTGCTAACAAGGCTCAGACATTGAAGGCATTGAAAGAAGCTGAAAGCTATGACGGACCATCATTGATCATTGCTTACTCTCCATGTGTTGAACATGGTATCAAGGGTGGCTTAAGCAATCATCAAAGAGCTCAGGCAAAGGCTGTTGAATGTGGTTATGTAACACTTTATCGTTATGACCCACGTAATGAAAAGCCATTGACGATTGATTCCAAGGCTCCTAACTTTGATGAATTTAATAACTTCCTGATGAGTGAAACACGTTACTCTCAGCTGCCAAAGGTCAGAGGCGAAGCTACAGCATATGAAATGTTTGAAAAGACAAAGAAAGATGCTATGAGACGTTATGACCGCTTAGTAAAGCTGTCACAGGAATAATAGAATAAGGCGAGGAGAACCTCGCCTTTTATTTGTTTGATAAAGGAGAAGTTTATGAGAGTGTGGATGCCTCCAAAATTAAAAAATAAGAATCATTATGCCCTCGTCATGCCGGGCTCTGTCATGGGAATCATGATATTGGCTTTCTTGCTCATCATTTCAACTGTGTTGATTTTTCAAAATTCAGAATATAAACCACTGATTCTTTTGCTTGTCTGTATTGGTATAACTATCTTGATCATCTGGCTGGCTTTCATGCTTGGACGTTATTCAAAAAAAAATACCCTTCTTTTCTGTATGCATCAGGATCATTTGTATATCATTGATGCTTCGATGCATATCAGATTTCACAGAGGCTTGTCAGGTTATGTTCATATGGCCGTAGAAACATATCGGCGTCTGGAAGAAATCAAAGAAGAAATAGAGAAATATGATGAGCTTCCCAAAGAAGCAGTTGAAATCATAAAAGTAGACAGTTTGCGTGAATGGCGGCATCATTATGCTCTTGTCTGCAGAATCAAGGATGCTCATGAAAAAATTATCCGTCGGACATATCTGATGATGAAGGGGTATGAGCATGAGGATGAATTGCGCATGCTTCTTGAAAGAAAACGGACCGTATCAAGAACAGTTGAAATAAAGGAAGATCATTCTTTGTTTTATATATTTGTTTCAATGGCAAGTCTATTTCTTTTCATTATATTATGTTTCTTCAGTCATCCATCTGTACAGGTGTTGTCAGAATGGTTATATTTTCCTTTGCTTGGTTGTGCCTTTATTGCTCTTTATATAACTCTTTATCTTATCGTAAAATATCGCAGGGGTGAATAAAAAGGCATAAAATCGCTTTCATTTTAGGTATCATTCTTGACATCATGTTCATTTACAAGTAGAATGATAATATGAAACAGACAAGACAGAAAACAATGATATTAAATGCTGTTATGAATCGTACGGATCATCCTACAGCTGAAATGATACATCAGGAGCTGATGGCCATTGATCCTCATATTTCATTGGCAACCGTTTACCGTAATTTGAATACATTTGCGATGAAAGGAAAAATTCGTAAGATAGAGATGTCGAATATGAAGGATCGCTATGATTTTTGTATGGCTTCTCATGATCATGCCTACTGTGTAAAATGCGGAAAGCTGATCGATGTTGAGGCAAGGTATCCTAAAAAACGTCATACGCTTCTTGATGATGATTTTAAGGTCAATGAGGTTGAGGTGTTATATAAGGGCATTTGTAAGGAATGCCGGAATCAAAACAATTAAGGTGATCTGCAGATCATCTTTTTTTTGAAATTTTCTGGCAGGGATCAATAAAGCGTTGTATAATAAAGCGAAGGTGATAGGATGATAGGATATTTTTTCATGATATTGGTTGGGTTGACATTAGCGATTTCTGCCGGATGGGCCTTTAGTTATTTTGGCTTATCCTGCTTTGAACAGATCATTTTTCATTTAAAGGTTCCTTTGGAAGGAACGAATAAGCAGTTTATGGTTGACTGGTTAAAAAAATGCTTCATGAAAGCATGTTTGATATCGCTGATTTTACTGATACCAAATGTAAATGATACATATGCCCGTTACTTTCCGTTAGCAGCTATATGTATTCTTATCGTGTGCATATTATATGGAGCGGCTAAAGTGGGTATTTTTGGTTTTATCGTCAACCAGTTTAAAAAAAGTGATCTATATGAGAAATATTATGTAGATGGCAGGGATGTCAAGATCACCTTTCCATCTAAGAAAAGAAATCTGATCCTTTTATACGTAGAATCTTTGGAAACAACGTATTCGTCAAAGGATAAAGGGGGAGATTATAAAGAAGATCTTATTCCGGAAATCAGCACGCTTGCACAGGAGAATTTGAATTTCTCTCATCAGAAGCAGCTGGGAGGTTATCATGTCGTTGCGGGAACAGGTTGGACGACCGGCGGTATCGTAGCTTCTACAAGTGGTATTCCTTTAACCGTGCCTTTGACGACTCATCGCTTTTCAGAAGGTAAACCTTTCTTGCCGCAAGCTTATGCCTTAGGTGATATCTTAGAAAAAGAGGGCTATCAGCAAGAATATCTCATTGGTTCAGATGCTTTATTCGGAGGCAGAAAATTTTATTTCGATACGCATGGCCATTATCGTATCTTTGATTTGAAAGAGGCATATAAGGAAAAGAAGCTTCCAAGTGATTATCATGTCTTCTGGGGATATGAAGATGAAAAGCTGTTTGCTTTTGCCAAGGAAGAAATACTTCGTTTGGCTAATGACGATCAGCCATTTAATTTCACCATGCTGACAGTAGATACTCATCATCCCTATGGTTATAAGGATAGACAGTACAAAGAGGAATATCCGGAGCAGTTGTCAAATATCATTCGTGGCAGTTCAAAAAAGATCGGTGAATTTATCGACTGGCTGAAGCAGCAGCCATTTTATGAAGATACGACAATCGTTATCATGGGCGATCATACGAGCATGGCTGCCGAATATATTCACAAAACATATGATTCAGATTATGATCGTACGGTCATGAATGTATGGATCCATGCGCAAAAGGAAACGACATCGGATCATGACCGTATCTTTACGGCATTTGATATATATCCTACGATATTGAATGCTATGGGTGTGGAAATTGAAAATGATAAGCTGGGATTAGGAGTAAGTCTTTTCAGCGGCAGGAAAACCTTGGCTGAAGAGCTGGGCTTAAAAAAGCTGGATCAGCAGTTAAGGATGCAATCAAATTATTTTAAGGATAAGATATTAAAATAATGATTGTTTTCATTTATACGAAAAATCAGATAATAAAAAAACTATCCATAAAACAAAAGCTGTCTTGGATAGTTAAGCTTATAAACAAATAAAAACGTCATATTGACGTTTTTATAGTATTACTTATCTTGAACGATATAACTTGCTTTTTGTGATTTGATACCATTGTACAAGTCAATATCATATACGGTAAAATTGTACTTTTTCAGATAATAGGCAAACGCATCATCAGAAATCGTAGATAAGCCTTCGATCGTGCTTTGTGCTTCCTCTAACGGAACATCGACGCTTACCACTTCGATCACATAGAAATTGGACAGATCCGAGCTGTACTGATATGGAGTTAAGACCGTATTGTCTTCTGTAACGGCCATGATGTTTTCCCAGATCGAGCTGCCAAGTCCGGAAGCATTTGTCAGGATCTGTTCACTGCCATCATAAGTCGTAGTTACCGCATCATACTGGTTAACGGCATCTTGGATCGTTAATTCTCCATTCTGCACTTTTTCCTGAACCTCTGCAGCAATGGCAGAATCAGTAGTCTGGAAGATCCTTACTTTTCTGATCTGATAAGTTTCTTTGATCTGATCATAGTTTTCATTGATATATTTGCTTGTCAGCTGTGCGGCACGAACGGAAAGAAGAGCTCTTTCTTCAAGATATTGCTGTTCATCATCATACCCCATATTGGCAAGAAAGGTTGCCCAATTGCTTTCACCGACAGTATCTTTAAAGCTTTGCATCGTTTCTTGTGCTTCGCTCATCATCTCATCTGTGACCGGTACTTCCTGATCAACGATATAGGCCGTCAGCTTTGAAATGACAGCAGTAACACCGTTTTCTGATTTTAAGCCTGTATAAACATCATTCTTCGTGATCTTCGTATTTCCTACGGTAATCAAAGCGTCATTTCCATCGCTTAGGCTTGTAGTAGCGTCCTTACATCCGCTTAATGTCACAAGTAAGGCAAATGCACACACTGTTAATAATTTTTTCATGATGGACCTCCTTACTCTTCGTCTTCAATGCCGAGATATGATTTAATGGCATTTTCGACATTTTCATTGGCAAATTCAACACCCAGCTTTTGACCGGCTTCCCAAATGATCTGGGCATTCAGGTCCGGATTGGCACTTTCAATAGCTGCATAAATATCATCACGGATCGATTCATCGTTCATCAGTGCCTCTTTATCAGTTTCAGTTACCAGTATCTTATGATAGCCGTATTCTGTCCTGATCCAGTCAGTGACGACACCTTTTTCAGCCGCTAAGGCAGCTTCCTTAAATTCGCTTACAAAATTTGTATCAGCATCCATATAACCAAGATTGCCACCATCACTGGCACTTCCGTCATCCGAGTATTCCTTGGCAACTTCCGCAAAATCCTCGCCGTCTGCCAATGCCTTATCGACAGCATCCAGCTTTGCCTGTTCTTCTTCGGTGATATTGTCAAAGTCACTGATCTTTACTAAAATGTGTGAAACGACACGAGGCTTCTTTTCTTCATAGATCGGTGTGAACAGATTCTCAAGATCTTCGGCATAAGCATCACCGATCAGCTTCTGCATCTTATAGTAATGCGTGAAATAAGCTTCAAGATCATCTAAGCTTGAATATCCGGCTGCCTGCAGCTGTGTCAATAGCGTTGCTTCCTGTCCGGCATAGCTCTGCTTGACGCTGGTTACAGCTGTGGCAATTTGTGTCTTCATTTCATCATCTACGCTGATGGCAGCATCTACGACAGCTCTTTCAAAATAGCTGAACAGTACCTGTGTACCGGCAGAGCTTGCACTGCTTTCATCTCCATAAAGCTCAAGATATAGATCATCGGCAAAATAGTTCGTATCACCGATCGATGCGACGACATCCTTGCCGTCTACTTTTTTACCCGGGAGTTTACCTTTGTTGGTATCATAGGTGTAGTATCCGACAGCAGCGATCAGGATAGCTGCCACTAATACGACAAACCAATTTTCCTTTAGTTTTTCAATCATAACGTCCTCCTCGTATTTAGACTTGTTTATTATAGAATAAAAAGGGGTAAAAATCAATTTAATCTCAATTGTTCAAGATAAATTCATGTATTCTTCAATATTTCTTCACAGAAGATGACAGTTTTATTTATAATGGGAATAATACGAATGATATCCGATAAAAATTAATAGAACATATTACGTGAAGAATTATAAGAATTGTATTATAATATACAAGCAGAAAAGAGAGGTAGTTATGGCATTATTAGAAATCAAAGATCTACATGTATCGATAGAAGACAAAGAAATATTGAAAGGATTATCATTATCTATTGAAGAAAATGAGATCCATGCACTGATGGGCCCTAACGGCAACGGTAAAAGTACATTGCTGGCTGCTGTCATGGGACATCCGAAATATACGGTAACGCAGGGCAGCATCACATTCAAAGGAATGGATGTGCTGAGCATGAGCCCGGATGAGAGAAGCCGTGCCGGTTTATTTTTAGGAATGCAGTATCCGCAGGAAATTGCCGGGGTAACAAATTCTGATTTTTTAAGAGCGGCTATCAATGCCCGTTTAGAAAAACCGATTCCATTATTTAAATTCATCAAAGAGATGGAATCAACGATTGCCAAGCTGCAGATGAAGCCGGATCTGGCTCATCGTTTCTTAAATGAAGGTTTTTCCGGCGGTGAAAAGAAACGAAACGAAATCGTTCAGATGAGCATGTTGAAGCCGACCTTCAGTATGCTGGATGAGATCGATTCCGGTCTGGATGTAGATGCCTTGAAGATCGTGGCAGATGCCATTGTCGATCTACAGAAAGAAAACAAGATGGCCCTTCTGGTCGTTTCCCATTATGCCCGTTTCTATCAGCTGTTGAAACCGACGCATGCCCACGTTCTGGTCGATGGCAAGATCGTCGTAAGCGGCGATGAATCCCTGGTTGAGAGGATCGATACGGAAGGCTATGACTGGATCGAAAAAGAATATGGTATCCATGTAAGTGAAAAAACACCTTCTCGTAAAACGGGTGTTACATCCATAGGCAGCTGTGCCGCTAAAGTAAGAAAAGGGGCATAGTATGGAGAAAGTAACTCTGACAAACCATTCTTTTGAAAAAATATATGCTCATGAATCAAAAGAACTGGAAATTTATGTAGAAAAAAATGCAGAGGCTTCTTTATATATCGCAACATCATCCAGGATAGATCTGAAATGTACGGTCACGTTGGAAGAGAATGCCCATCTCAAAGCATTGTTCTGGAATGAATGTGAAGCTTTGAACAGCGAATGTGTGGTCATTGCGAAAAAAGATGCGAAGATGGAACTGAATCTTGGTGAAATCAACAGCGGTGAGGTACAAAGTGTCCAAAAGATTTATTTACAGGGTGAGGGAAGCGTGCTTCAGCTGAGAAGTGCCGTTGCTGTAAGTGATAAGAAGCATTTTGAGATTGAATGTGTTCATGAAGCGCCATATACTGAAAGCAATATGGAAAACTATGCGGTCGTTTATGAAAAAGGAAACTTTAAGATGAACGATACGGGCAAGATCGTTAAGAATGCCTATGGCAGCAATTCTCACCAGTCAAGCCGTGCCTTGGTCTTAAGTGAAGATCAGGTTTGTGAGATCACACCGATCCTTTTGATCGATGAAAATGATGTACAGGCGAGTCATGCGACAACGATCGGACAGATCGATGAAAATCAGCTTTATTATCTGCAGACAAGAGGACTGACGAAAACACAGGCCTTGGGTTTGATTACCGTGGGCTATCTGATGCCGATTGCATCTGTTTTAGATGATGAAGCATTAAAAGAGGAACTGACCTCGAAGATAGAAAAGAAGGTGGGCCTTTCATGATCGATGTGGAAAAGATTAGAAAAGATTTCCCTATTTTGAAAAGAAAGATGCAGGGACATGATTTAATTTATTTTGATAATGCGGCGACGACCTTCAAGCCGCAATGTGTCATTGATGCCGTCGTGCATTACTATACGGAATTAGGTGCCAATGCACACCGCGGTGATTATGAGCTGAGCTATCTGGTGGACAGCGAATATGAAGGAACACGCAAGGCGGTTGCCGGATTTATCGGTGCTGATGAAAAAGAAATCGTGTTTACTTCCGGAGCAAGTGCTTCCCTGAATCAGATTGCTTACGGTTACAGCCGTTTTTTGAAGCAGGGCGATGTGATTTTGAGCTGTGAAGCGGAGCATGCTTCCAGTATCCTGCCATGGATGCGGGTTGCAGAGGAAAAAGGCTGTATCATCAAATATATCGAATTAGATGAAGAAGGCCGTTTATCGATCGATAGCTTAAAACAGTTATTGCTTGACGGCAAGGTCAAGGTCGTGGCATTGGCCCATGTTACAAATGTATTAGGTTATGAAGCACCGATGAAAGAAATTTGTGCTTTGGCACATCAGGCAGGAGCCATCGTAGTGATGGATATGGCCCAGAGTGCTCCGCATATGAAAATAAATGTTAAGGATATTGACTGTGATTTCGCAGGATTTAGCGCTCATAAGATGTGCGGTCCGACAGGATTAGGCGTGATGTATGGCAAGTATGAGCTTTTGTCGGAAATGGAGCCGTATATGCTTGGCGGCGGCAGCAATGCCCGTTTTGATATGTGCGGTAATTTGCTTTTAAAGGAAGCTCCTTATAAATATGAAACCGGAACGCCGCCGATCGAAGCGGTGATCGGTTTTAAGGCAGCCCTCCAGTATCTGGATCAGATAGGTATGGATGAGATTCATGCTTATGAGAAAAAATTACATGAATATGCCATTGAAAAATTATCTAAATTAGATAATATCACCTTATACAATCCACATGCGGATGCATGTATCATTACCTTTAATGTAAAAGATGTCTTTGCACAGGATGCCGCAACCTTCTTTAATTCACAGGGCGTGGCAGTGCGTGCAGGTCATCACTGTGCAAAGCTTTTGACCCAAAAGCTGCAGACAAGTGCAACGCTGAGAGCCAGCTGTACGTTCTATAATACAAAAGAAGAGGTCGATCGTTTTGTGGACATCTGTTCACAGGCGTCAATTGAAAACTGTTTAGGTGTCTTCTTTTAGAAAGGAGTTTGTTATGAATGATTTAATGCAGGATCCAATGATCTTACGACAGATCATCATGGATCATTATGAATATCCACGTAATCATGAGCTGACCCATGACGAAACATATATGAGTCGTCATATGGCCTCTGATTCATGTATTGATGATATTTATGTCGAAGCGAAGATCCATGACCGTGTGATCGAAGATATTCGCTTTGACGGTGTTGCCTGTACGATCGCAACCGCATCTACTTCAATCATGAGCGAGCTTTTAAAAGGAAAGACGATTGATGAAGCAAATAAGATCATTGAAAATTATCATGCGATGATCGATGGTAAAGATTATGATGAGGATCTTTTGGAAGAGGCAGTATGTATGCATACGGTTGGTAAACAGGCAAATCGTATCAAATGTGCGACGATTGGCTGGAAGGCCATTGAAGAAATGATCAAGGAAAGTGAGTAAGACATGGAAAATAAATTCCCAAGTGAAGAATATAAGTATGGTTTTCATGATGAAGATGTCAGTGTCTATAATACGGGAAAAGGTTTGAATGAACATATCGTTGAGCTGATCTCCAAGAAAAAAAATGAGCCTGAATGGATGCTGGAATATCGTCTGAAGGCTTATCGCCAGTTTAAAAGCATGCCCTTGCAGAAGTGGGGACCTGATCTGAGTCATATTGATTTTGATGACTATACGTATTACATCAAACCAAGTGAAAAACAGGAACGTAATTGGGAGGATGTTCCGGAAACGATCAAAAATACCTTTGATAAGCTGGGCATCCCGGAAGCAGAACAGAAGTTTCTGGCAGGTGTATCTACCCAGTATGAATCAGAGGTCGTTTACCACAACATGCTGAAGGAAGTGGAAGAAAAGGGCGTTATCTTCTTGGATACGGATAGTGCGCTTCGCGAGCATCCGGAATTGTTCAAGAAATATTTTGGTACGTTAGTCAGCTATGCCGACAATAAATTTGCTGCTTTGAACAGTGCTGTATGGTCAGGAGGAAGCTTTATCTATGTACCAAAGGGTGTGAAGCTTGAAAAGCCGCTGCAGTCCTATTTCAGGATCAATTCTGAAAGAATGGGTCAGTTTGAAAGAACACTGATCATTGTGGATGAAGGTGCTGATGTTCATTATGTAGAAGGATGTACGGCTCCTACATATTCAAATGATTCTTTACATGCGGCAGTGGTTGAGATCTTTGTTCATAAAGATGCGAAATGCCGTTATTCTACGGTACAAAACTGGTCAAGCAATATCTTGAATCTGGTAACAAAACGGGCCATCTGTTATGAAAATGCGACGATGGAATGGATTGATGGCAATATCGGTTCACAGATCAATATGAAATATCCGGCCTGTGTATTAGCCGGAGAATATGCCAAGGGCATTACGGTATCCATTGCCGTTGCCGGTAAGAACCAGCTTCAGGATGCCGGTGCAAAGATGATTCATCTGGCTCCGCATACGTCAAGCAATATCATTTCTAAATCAGTATCAAGAAATGGCGGTAAGGTCAATTATCGTGGTCTTGTCAGTCATGGACCGAAGGCTCAGTTTTCAAAAAGCAAGGTTGAATGTGATACGCTGATCCTGGATAAGGAATCAACAAGTGACACGATCCCGACAAATATCATGAAAAATGAAACGAGTCAGATCGAGCATGAGGCAACGGTATCGAAGATCAGTGAAGAACAATTGTTCTACCTGATGAGTCGTGGTCTGACCAAAGAAAACGCTACGCAGATGATCGTTATGGGCTTCCTGGAACCATTTACAAGGGAACTGCCAATGGAGTATGCAGTTGAGCTTAACCAGCTTCTTAAGCTGGATATGAGCGGATCGATCGGTTAATATCAAATAAGCAGAAATATTTGTGGTATTTCTGCTTTTTTTTTAAAAGAATAATATGCTGTAAGTGGACATATCAACATCATTAAAAACACGCATTAAAATACGTATTATTGAAGATCTTATTTTATTTATTACTTGAATTCATTTCTATTCAATAAAATTTCATCATATCTGCGCTGTCTGGCATCATCTCGTGTCAGCAATTCATTTCATGCGTTGTTTTGGATAGGCATTGCCTTAATGCAGAATAATCATATTGACCTGCTTCGATAGAAATACCATCTACATCCATTTCAAATTCACAGAATAATAATCAGCAACTAAAATCACTTCATGAACAGATTCGTTTTTATTAAACAAAGCCTTTTGTCATAATAATTAATATGATAAAATCAAGTTATAAGGTGGTAGTAATGAATTAAGTTTTTTTATAATTTTATCTGAAAAGATTCTTTACAAACAAAAAATCATGCTTATAATCTAAATAGGTAAAGGATCGTAGATATGGATATAATGCTGATCCTATAAATAATGATACAGGATGCGGATTGATGTAACCAACAGAAAGGAGTTATTCGTTATGATTACGTTTAAAGACTTACAAATTGAAACAAAAGAATATGATTTCTTCGTACCTTTCGGACTAAAAGCCATTATTGGTTTACAGCTGAAAGAAAATAACATTCCTTTTACCACAACTTCCTGGCGGGAAGTTGACCGTACCAAACATGCCGCAGAAATCAAAGATGCCGAAACATTCTTTGAAAAACATCAATGTCCATGGGATCCCAAGATGATGGAAATCATTCACTGTCCCATCAAGCCGGAAAGCTTAAGGGAAAAATCACTTCTTTTCTTCGGACCCACTATGGATCCGGATTATAAGAAAGAAGTGGAAGAATCCAGAATCGAAGCCGAAGAATACTTTCATCAAAATATCGAACCGGATTTGAAATCAAGGAATCGAGGATAACGATCACGGAAATGAAAAAGTGAGCAGAGTTTATATTTATGTTTTGTAAATTCAAAATGAAGGATACTAATGACAGGTAAAGGAGCAGGTATGATACGAAAAGCACAGGAAAAAGATGAATCGGCAATTCTTCAATTATTATGTGAATTAGAGGAAACACAATTTTCAAAAGAAAGGTTTCATGAGCTTTATCTTTATGATTTAAAAGATGAAAGACATGCATGCTTTGTATATGAGGAAAATGATCAGATATCAGGCATGATCCATTTGCAGCGTCTTCATCCATGGCATCATCATAATGAGGTCATGGAAATCATGGAGCTCATCGTTGATCAGGATGCCCGCAGCAGCGGTATAGGACATCAGCTGTTTACATATGCCCAGCAGTATGCAAAGGAAAAGGGATGTGAACAGATCGAGCTGGCAACGAATCAGAGAAGAAAAAGGGCGCATGTCTTCTATGAAAGACAAGGGATGCTTCAGAGTCATTATTCATATACCAAAAAGCTTTAAAGATGGTCAATGCCATCTTTTTTCTTTAGGCGTCTGCCTAAAGAAAAAAGAAATAGGCACATATCATAGATTAGAGAGAATGACTCTAAACTTCTGAAATGAAGCTTGTCTTCATATAGTAGAATAGAGATCAAAATGAGGGATACGATATGATTGATCTAAAAAGTATTGTCATTGATAAAGAAAGAGTGATTGGTTTGCAGATCAAGCTTCCTTTTACTCTCATGATATTTGTCTTTAATACAAAAGGTTTTCTATGCGGGCCTCAGATCAATATTGATACGTTCAAACACAATCGGGCCAGCATCTGTATCATGTCAAAATCATCGACCTATGAAGAATGTTTAAACAGTGAGGTCAAGGCGATGAACCAGTCAGCGATCGATAAGGGAATCGAAATCGGCATGAAGGGTAAAAAAGCATTGATGATGATGTATGAAAATTAAAAAAAAGAATCTTTTATGGATGATCCTTGGTATGTTGATCTTATTGTCAGGTATGTTTTATATGCAGCTGCAGCCTGTTTTTCAAATACAGGCAAAGGCTTATTTTCATGAACAGGTCATAAGCGAGATCATGAACAGCATCAAGACTTTGGAAGTACCTGAAGGCTTTGTGGTTAAAAGGGAGGATCAGGTCAGCATTGATGCCAACGCTCTTAACATTTGGATCATAGGGGTCAATGAACAGCTCAATGAATCAATACCGGATGTCTATGAAGCTTCCATACCACTGGGATATTTTACGGGAGTTGTTTTCTTTCAGCATCTGGGTCCTGATGTTTCAGCTACCTTTTTGATATCCAACCGCATCATTGCCCGCTACAACATCAAAACAACGGCCTTAGGTATCAATAATGCCTTTATTGAGCTGATTCTGAATGTGGAATGCAAGGGAAATGTCTTATTTGGTTTTGAGAAAAATGAGCTTTCGATCTCAGAGAAGATACCTTTGGCCCTGGAATATATTCAAGGAGAAGTACCACAGATATTTCCATATCATTAAAAAAGTGCATTCTGATGCACTTTTTATGAAGATTGCGAATATCTTTGAATAGAACCCCATACATGTTTTCTTTTTTTATAACCGATAAAGGCAGTAACTCTTACAAATGATAAGATATAGCGATAAAAAATACTTTCTAGGATACATGATAGGATTGCTTTTAGCACGTCTGTGAATGTAAGCTTCAAATGCTGGATATAAATTCTTTGGAAAAAAGCAGTCATCGTCAGCACAGCACCATAGATCGAATATAAAAGAAAAAATTCAATCATAAACGGAATATTTAAATATCCCAATAACCCGGATAGTATCATGACCGTAATGCCAAATACTTCAATAATGGATGATAAAAGTTCAAAAAATAAATAATACATATAAGAAATAAAACTTACTAAACCAAACTTAAAGTTCATAAAGATCTTATAATGACGTGTCATAGATTGAAAAAGACCTAAATGCCATCTTCTCCGCTGCTTACATAAATCTTTCATCGATTCCGGTACCTGTGACCAGCAGATCGCTTGCGGTTCATAGCGGATGGCATAATCAATCAGATTATTCCGACAGAAAACATGCAGACGGACCACCAGTTCCATATCCTCACCTAAAGTTGATGAATCATATCCGCCGCAGGCAATGACAATATCCTTTTTAAACAATCCAAAAGCTCCTGAAATAATGAGATTTCCATTGAATTGGTCCATTAATATTCGCGAAGCTAAAAAAGAACGATCATATTCAACAGCCTGCATACAAACAATAGGATTCATCGGCATGTGATATCTTATGACCTTCCCATCTTTCAATTCAGCGCATTGGGCTGCCCTGATCAATCCGCCTACCGCAATCACCTTCTCATCTTCCATGACCGGCTGGATGATTTTTTCTAAAGCATCTTTTTGAAGCATGCTGTCGGCATCGATACAGATAAAATAAGGAAAGCGGGAGGCATTGATTCCCATATTTAAAGAATCACCTTTACCGCCATTTTCTTTGCTGATCAAAGTAATAGAAACATGGTTAACAGATCCCTCATAGATTTTTTTCAAAGGTGCACAGCTTAAAGACATATGAATGGGACGTGATACCTCTGTTAAGTTAAAAGCTTCCAATAGCTTCTGAACGGTTTTATCTTTAGAACCGTCATCAATAATGATAATTTCATATAGACGATAATCTAAATTGACAAGAGAGCGAATACTGTCGACGATCGTTATTTCTTCATTATATGCAGGAACAAGTAAAGAGATCGGAAGATAATAGTCATGGGTCAGCTGATTCCGGATCACATTCATCTGTTCCTTTTTATACAGATGATTGGCTCCAATAAGAACCGATACAAATAAATAGGTAGAATACAACAGCAGATAAATGAAAAAGAATGTATTTACGATATTTAAAAATAATTCAAACGTTTTCATTTTAAACCTCCTGTTTTTTATACATATAAGTCAAGATTTCTTTGGCATACGGGTCTTTGCCTTCATAGATATCCTTTAAATCTTTTTTCGCAACTTTTAAATGAACAAGGGAAGCGGCCGCATTACGACGTACATACCAGTTATGGTGACAAAGGGCCTTCTTTAACAGTTCAATAGTTTTATTACCCGGATAGTGATCTAAGGCAAAGGCACTGACGATCGTTAAGCTGACATCCTGTATCATGGTATCGTCTATGAATGAATAAAGAATTTCACGGACAGGCTCATAAGGATGAAGGCGATAATAACGAATCATGGCTAACCGGACCTCTAAAGAAGTTTGCGGCGAACGTAAATAAGGAAGAAATATCTGTTGGAAATTACCATTCTTCTGTGAGATAAACTGGACAACGGCAACCATCAAATGATCATTCCATTCATTGACATGCTGCCAGAGCCTTGTCATAAGTAATTCTTGATCACCTTGAAAAACACTCAGATTATCTGCGATAAGCTTTTGGTGATGGAACCATTCTTTATCATTTATGATATTCATCATATTTTCAATCGCTTGAATATTCCCCAAGGTACATAAGGCTTTGAATACATTCTCCCGGCAATAAATGGTAGAATGGTCTAAAAATTGCAGAAGCAGCTGCATCAGAGGACGATATTCTTTACCATAATATAAACCATGTTTTGATATTACATAGGCAAAGAAAGCTTTTTTCATATTATCTTTTTTCAGATAAGAAACAGCTAACTGCTGCCAGATAGGAAGCAATTGTGTTAGATAGGGCTCAACAGACTTCTTTTCAAAATGATCAAGTGCCTTGTTAAAAGCGATCAAATCATTGATATTTCTTAATCTTTTTAATAAATATCTCTCATGGGAAATAGAAAGTTTGGAATGTGTCTGAAGATATATGGATTCATTCATGATCTGTGTTTCATATTGTGAGCATTTTTGATGACGTCTTTTATTTAAAAAAGATGATAAGATCATATATAAGAGATTAAAAATGAAAAGTGCAAAACATGAAAACAGATAAACATATAATAGAAGATTGATTACCATGAAAGATCACTCCAATACGCTTTAACGATCTCATAGGATTCTTTTAGATATTCCTCATATTCATAGGATTTATTTACTTCTAGCGGCAAAGATGCCATTTCGATCACTCCTTGTTCATTTTTCAGGATACCCAGATATATTTCTGAGATCTGAAGCTGTTCGACCCCGTAATAAAGATAGTAATCGTCGTGGATCATGGCATGGATCGGATCAGAAAAGTTAAGCATCTGCCAAGGGATTCTCAGCTCAAGCCCATCATCTTGAAAGGCATAGTCGGCAAGCGTACCGGCATCTTCAGACGCCTCGATCAACTGACCTGTCAGATACGCCTGGTTTTTCCGTGCTTCATAGAGCTCTTCTTCAGTATGGTTTCGTTCAATGACCGTTCGGTTTTCACAGATCATGCGGATGTCATTAAAATGCGGATCATCAACACTTGGATACTCAGCAAAAGGGTCGATTCGTTCTATCTGATAGAGATAGTTTTCACGTAAGGCATCATAACGGCTGTGTACCAGTATTTTGGCTGCTGAGCCAGAAATCTGAATGAGAAAGTCAGCAGGACGTTCAAATCGTTCTTTGCTGTCAGCATCGATCGTGGTTCCGCTATTCATAGTTACATCAATAGGAATAGAAATATCATCAGGCAGATGAGATATGCCATCGACATATAAATAAATTCCTTTTTCATCATAAAAGGCATAAAGAGAAACATTCTCTGACTCCTGGATCAAATAACTACTTGGCCAGTCTTCCATGCTGCCATCGATCGTATTATGGTTAGAAACAAATGATAAAAGACCATAACCGCTGCTTTCACTTTGAATGTCATGCCAGTTTTTATTTTGGGAAAGATCGATTGCAAAACTGGTGTTCCACATTCGCTTTTCCCATGTATCCTGCCATGAGTCGATAAAAGCTCCGCTTGTATATTTTAAAAGATCCTGATATGCAGAAACAAGAGCTTCTCCCTGTTGGGTTTCATTGAGGCCTCCATAAGAAGAATCACTGCCACGGGAGCTGGATAGCTATAACCGGAAATCACGACAGGGACATCATGATACTCATTTAAAAGGGAAGTGTAAGTGGTATATAGGTTGGTCGTATCTAAATGTTCAAGGATCTCTCCTAATGCTTCTTTTTGTCCGTCAGAAAAATATTGATAAAATCGATCATAATAATCATACAGATGATAGGATGCGAACAGACCGCTTTGATAATTCTTTTCTTTAACAAAATGATTGATATCAAGCGTGGCAAACTTCAACATCTGGCTTGCATAAAATGAATCATATTCAAAAGGATCGGTATCATATGTCGAATTAAATGTGATAAGACGCTGTGTCTTATATTTATGGCTTTCATAACTAATCAAGCCATCCATCACATCTGCTAACATTGCCTCAAAAGCATTTGCCTCATCATTTGTGGAAATATACTCTCCTTTATAAGAAGCAGGATAATGCTGTTCGTTTGTATATGCGATGGTTTTCGCATTCCATTCATTACCAATGATATAACCCATGACCCAGGGGGATACATCTTTGTCATAAAAACTACTGCCTTTTTGCTGATGGGCACCCATTATGAGCTTTCCATGAATGGCATCGACGACTTGGATCGCATCCTCTTTAAGGCTGTTGTAGAATTCATTGCCATAGGCATCACTTTTTGAATCATTGGCCCATTCGCTCACCTGAAGTCCTTGAAGCAGATACAAAGGTTTTTCATGTTGGATATTGTAATCATAAAAAGCGTCATAAAATACATCATTATAAATCGTATAGATACGAATCGTATTAGCTCCCATATCACTGATAAGTTCAAACCAGCGCATATAGGTATCATAATCAATCGCATAATCAGCGGCATAATGGCTGACGGCAGTGCTTGGCAGATCGACACCCTTAATGATCAATTTTTCGGTTTTGCCGTCATCATGAACGATAAGGATATCTTTCCCTTCAATTTGAAAAGAGGAAGTAATAGGAGCCTGGGGATCAAGGTCAATATAGAAGCCTTTGAAATAAACCGCATAAATATATATGAATATACAGATAACTATAGAAAATACACCTAATAAAAATTTTTTCATTTCAATTACCTACCTTAACATTTCATTTGCATTTTTTGATTCAGAACAATACTGATAAAGAGATTCAATATGCTCATCCAGCCATTGTCCACGCTCTTCAATAAAATGTTTTAGCTGTTCAATTGCTTCTTCATGACTTTCCATATTTCTTTCAACCGGACTTAAATAATTATAAATATCATAATTCTCTAAATCATAAACATATCCCCATACTTCATCATTGCGAATGATCGCTTCTTTCAGCCATGCATCCGTTTCATCAATATAATTTAATATATAATCGGTCGACAGAGGACCCTCACGCAGCTGATGATACTTTTCCACTACCAAAGCAACAAAACTGCGATTTTTCAGAAGCTGGCTGAACCAGATACCATTCTGCATGGAAAAACCAATTTCATTATTGATTCCGTCAGCATTATTGTCACAACAGTTATTAAAATCCCATACAGCTGTTTTGATCTTTCCTCTTACATCGCTGTAAAGAAAAGTAGAAAATTGACCGGCATCAATATTTCTAAAAAATTCATTGATAATAAAATATTCCGCAAAAGACTCTAAATCAAGATAATTGCTGAGATTTTCTTCCCATAGGCTCATTGAATACAACATTTTTTCTACTTGACTGATCTGTTGACTGATATATTCTTCTTTTTCCGCAGTCAATGTATTGTTTCCCGGATACCGGATGTCTAAGGCTGACTGATCACTTTCATAGGTATAATAGGTAAAGTTATTTAATTCATGATCTCCTTTGCCGATACGATCCCAGCGTACGATAAAGCTTGTCACATAACTGTTATCATTTGTTTTGTTTATTTCGATACGGCCTTCACCACGACTGATCGTTTCCATCAATAGATATAAGCCCTGATATTCACCATCGATCCAAAGCTCACAAAAGCGGACATTGGGTGCATATTCCATGATTTCACCGGCAATGTTCATACATAAATAATTACGGATATAAGAACGATCTAAGAAAGGACCATGGAGCACCCACTCATCATGAGCGGACATGCCGGCGAGTGATTGAGGATTTTCTTTGCCATCTTCATCAATCAGATGGATCGAATAAGATTTCTTGTCGAAATATCTTGATGAATTTCCTCGGATATGAATATCTGCAAGTGATTTTACACTTGCTTCATCACTGATATGATTCTTGCCATTTTGTCCGTCAATGAGCGTAAAATCGGTAATGACGGACTCACTCATTGAATCTGAAAGTTCTGTATAGGCTGTACCGTCTTCTTGTATGATACGCGAACCGGGAATCTTTTGCCCGTTTGTTTGGATAGAAATGATGGGTAAATGGGTGGCTGTATCATCATCTTCTGATGGTTGCCATCGTTCATCTAAATGCTGGTGAATACGATGAGAAGAAATATCTATGCTATAAAAGGTGACAGAGGCAATCAAAACACACACGATCGTTAAGATATAAATAATTTTGCTTTTCATGACTATCCACTTATTTCATCATTCTGAGTCACGATATTGACATAGTCAACGTGATCCAATTCATAAAGAAGCTGAGTAATGCTTTTTTCTTTTTTATAAGTGATCTCATAGGTGCGTCTTGACAGTTCATAAATAAATTCAATTGATTCCGGAGATGTATTTTTGACACGTAATAAGGCTTTGTTATGAAAATAATCAAACACAACTTTTTCAATAGCTGTTTCATTATTACGGGCAGCTTTTATGATCAAAAGAATACGGTTTTCATTGCGGACGCGTCCTAAGATCAAAAGAATGATAAAGACAACGATCGTACCTACGCTGGCAACCAGATAATCACCGACACCACAACAGATACCTACGATGATCGCCCAGAATATAAGTCGTATCACGGGAATCTTTAATTGCTGTCCTAAAACGGACGATAGATAAGGCACCCACCATACCAAGCGATAAAGCAATATTATTACCGATGACCGTCATGACCGTACCTGTCAGAACGGTTAACGTAATTAAAGAAACATTGAATTTCTTGCTGTATGCAGTACCGATATGGGTATACCAGTAAGAAATATAAATGGCAATGCCGATGAGGCCTGAAGAGATAATATGTAAAATGATTTCTTCAACACTTAAAGCCGTTCCCTGTTCCAAAATTAAACGCAACACATCTTTCATGACAATTCCTCCCTTTCTAAAACAAATAATGTTTTCCGATCGTTCTTCCTAAGCAGTATTTGCTGAGTGCTGTTTCGCTTTTGTCGATCCGGTTGATCGTATCTTTGATATAGGACAATAAGAAGCCATTATATTTAACTTCTAATACTGCTAAATATGGATGCAAGACGCTGTTCTGGATTAAATCGTTGGAGAAAATATCAAAATTCGATTCACTGGCGGCAATATGATGATCAAAAGTGATCCTTATCTTATTTTCTTTTGCGATAAAGGCCTTACGCATATAACTGACCACACAGACCGGGCGATAACAATGCATGCTCATGAGAGCATAACATTCTGCCGCAAAGTCATCCGGATACTGTAAAAGAATTGAATATTCTCCTGTCATTAATTTTTCAGCATCCTCACGTTTCATCTTTAAAGAACGTTTTTTCTGTAAGATCCCTTGTTTTTGTTTCATTTCTAACATTGCAAAAGGACTGTCTGCCCCATAATTTCTCAGACGAATCTTCCGACGGACTTCAACACCGTCTTCTTTTTCCTGAAAATCCCGATCATCAAGGGAATCAAAATATAAAGAACGAATCTCGTAACCATCTCCATGGCTATGAGCGTCTAAAGACAGAATGTTTTCAAAATAATGGCTGTATTGATAATACTGATCTGCCGATATCAGAAATTTCTTTTCCTGACGAAGCACTTCATTCATGACGCATCAACTCCTTTCATGTGAGATTCTTCCGGCGATCGTGATTTTTATCATTATAATAATTCTTTTTTTCAACATACATTTTCTTTTCAGCCCTGCGTACCAGATCGTCCATATCAATCACCTGTGTCTGCCACTCCATGCCCACAGAAATAGAGTAGCCGAAAGAGTTAAGCGTTGCTTTCAGCTGTTTTATTTTTTCTGTGATCACATCTTCCGGCGTATCGATCACAAAGATGATAAATTCATCACCGCCGATACGATAAGTATGTTCTGCCTCAAAATTTTCACGAATCATCTGAGCAACCGCTTTAAGCATCTCATCACCGCTCTCATGACCCTGTGTATTATTTAATTCATGAAGTCCATTCACATCAATATAAATACAGGCCAGTGAAGTTTTGTAAAGGGAAGGATATTTGATCAGATTCGTTTCAAAGCGGTTCCGATTATAAACACCGCATAACATATCCTTTTCTCCAAATTCTTTAATAATGTTATAAGTACTGATATTGTTGTAACACATATTAAAGCTATAACGGATATTTCTTAAAAAATCTGCAATCCTTTCACGTGGACTCATATTGACAACCATCAAAAAACCACATATATGATTATCGGTATCCCTGATAGAAATTACACCTAGGGTCTTTACCGGTAAAGGGTGTTTTTTACCTAATAGTTGATTGATCTCAGCTCTATCAAATGAGATAAAATCCTGGTTTCCTTTTTTAAAATAGTAAAACAGGGAGATCGGAACCTCATTTTCCATAAGCGATGCATAAGTGATCTCATTCTTTTGCCAGCTATAAATATGCATCTGTGATTCTTTCATATATAAATATATTTCTTCGGCATGAGATATTTTAGCAACTTCTTTCAATGCCAACGTAATATTATTTCTGTTTTCATGAGCATTAAAAAGATATTTCTCTACATTATTCGTAGCATTGATCATATCCAGCTGAAGCTGTTTTTCTCTTGTTTCTTTTTTTATGTAAGTAATCATCCAAATGAAATAAATGATAAAAACAATAATTTCAAATCCCAAAAAAAGTGATGTCACATGTTTGACAAGATTAGAATTTTCAAAAACGACATCTTCGGGTACGGAGAGGGCAATCCGCCAGTCATTGATGTCTAATGGTTCATAATAGAAATAAAGATATTTGCCAATCGTTTCGGATACAAATACGACATAATCTGACTTACCGTTAATGAGTCCTTCTTTCAACTGCTCATAATCATAACCATCAGCCATTTGTCGTTTACCCATATCCCAAAGATTGCCTAATTCACTATGCCATGTATCAACGATCAGATTACCCGTTTCACCTTCCATGAGATAGGCAGCTGCTTCACCGTCATAGGGATCATTGATTAAAATGCTGGGCAGGGAAGCTACTTCAATGACTCCATACAGCATGGCGGTTATCTGATTGTTTTGGATGACGGGAACATAATGACGTAAGATCGGTTGCCCGTCATTTATGAAATCATTTTCCAGGTCTGTGATATGGCTTCCTAATGCAGCTTCTTTATCAAAGGATAAAGAATCCTGTATGCGGATCTCACCATGACGGGTAACGATGGTATCATCAGGCAAAAGCAGCTCCAGTCTTGAAATCAATCCGATATTTGAGTAAGAATCTAAAATATCCCATAAAATCTGATCTGTGAAACTTTCAGCTCTGGCAATAACTGCCGCAATGATTTCCAATTGTCCGCGGTCGTTATCAATGTTTAATTGAATATGTTCTGCCAGATAATCTGTTTCTTCATGAAGCTTCATAAAGCTTTGTTCTTCTTCGATTTTGCTGATCCATCTTACTGCAACAAAAGATCCGCTTATCATTAAAAAAATTAATAACATGGTGATACTCATTGATTTGAATAAATTACTCTTTTTTTCTTTTTTCATATTGGCCCCATTCGAATTAAAAATATATATTTAAAAATCATTATTTATTTTATAGCAAATTCTCTTATAATTTCAATACCTTTTATTAATAAAAGATTTTTATATCGCGTTAGAATTGATTTTACCGGCAAATGATCAAAAAAAACAACGTTATAAAAAAACAGGTTATTTTGAACAGAAAAAAAAGCACTGACCCATGATCAGTGCTTTGCTGCCTGATATGTTTAATAAGCTTGTGCTACCTGGACACCAACGACGCCTTCAACTTCTTCCAGCAAAAGGGCTTCGACACCCATGGAAATCGTATCATCCAAGGCTAAACAATCGCTGCAGGCACCCAGCATTTTGATCGTAACGATCCCATCCTTAAAGCTGACAAATTCTAAATCTCCGCCATCTCTTTGAATATAAGGGCGGATCTTTTCTAATACCGCAATAATTTCTTTTTCTTTCTCACTCATATAAACCTCCTAAAAAAGACCTAATATAAAAGCAACCACCACTGTTAATACGGCACCTAATACAAAACCGCCGACAGCTTCGATCATACGATGTCCCAATACCTGCTTCATCTTCTCATGGTAGATAGGATCATCTAAAGGCAGCTTGATCATTTCCGCAAGATCCGATACCAGCTGCTGTGTCAACTGAATGTTTTTTCCCGCATAATAGCGCACATTGACAGCATCATAAATCACGATCACACTGAAAACGGATGTTATCGCAAACAATGTAGAATCAAACCCTTCTACAAGACCGACCGCAATGCTTAGAGCTGTTACGGTTGATGTATGGCTGCTTGGAAATCCTCCGCAGGCAATCGTATAGTGAATATCAAATTTACCGCTTCGGTAATAATAAATAAAAGGTTTTATAACCTGTGCCAGGATATTAGCACATAATGCGATCCACAATGGGAAAAGATTATGAAGCATTTCATCACCTCGTATTCCTTATTATATCACGCTTAAGGCAATTTTGTGAAATATGACTCAAAAAAATCAAATAAAATGTTAACCGGTATTTTCAAAGCAAGGAAAATATAAAATATAGAGAAAGATTGAAGAAGATATGGCATAGACGAAATTTCAAATAATCACGATACCGCAGCTCGCTTTCCTTACACCCACCCATGATCTGAAGATGTGAGGTGAAGCCGCCAAAGCCGATGCATATCAGAAGATAAGGCAGATGATTCTCATATCGGGCATAGTAGGCACAGCCGCTGGAAAATTCCATCAGAAGCTGAATAGGGGAAGACAACGGTTTTAAGTATATCAAAAGAAGACTCTTTAATGAGGCGGCAATCAATAGATATGCCAGAATCAGTGCCATCGTATGAAGAGAGAATGAAACAGCCTGATAAAGGGAGGTGGCAGTAGAAGGGCTGTTTAAAGAGATGGCTGTCTTACGGGTGATAAAAAGGAGTATGAAAATATTCAATACATGGATCGTAAAGACAATCAGGGCTGTTTTTTGGGAGGTCATAAATGCCAGGCTCATCATCATGAAGCTAAAGGAAGGAGTGGCTGTACAGACGATCAGGCGGCGTGATTGAGCCTTTGTCAGCTTGTGCTCCTTCAGAAGGGCATTGATCATATAGCTTTGGGCAGGGGAACCCAACAAAATAGCTTTGATTACGATCAGCAGGGAGGCTGTGTCCATATGAAAGATCCTATTAAAAAAGGTTGGCATATTTTTTTTAGGAAGTGGGATCATTTGGATGAGGACACATAATAGAAAAAGGCTGGGCAAGAGCTGTTCAATGAAAAAAAGCCATGTTTTTTGATTTTCCAGTATGACTGACTGATAATGAAAAACAGAAGCGAAGATAAAGATCAAAAGAAATAAAGTTTTCATGGCTCACCTCTAGTATTTTATGGCTGAAACGAGTAAAATAGAAAAGAATGTGAGGAATATTTATGATACATGTAAGCCTGGAAGGAATCGTAAAAACAAAAGAAGATGAAGATATACTGATCGAACATATCGAAAAAATATGTCATGAATATAAGCTGCCTTTTGAAATTGATCATGGCATTGGTACGATATATGTCTGCCCATGCGGTACGATCGAAGTCAATATTGCGAATTATTATGCAGTTTTGAAAACAAATACGGCTCTTGTGGGGCCGGGATATCATGCTTTTGTCTGTGAGCTGTTTGACAAGCTTCAAAAAGAAAGTCATATCTATCTATCTTTAGATGATGAATGTGATTATCTGGAGGATCATGATCTGAACCGGATCAAGGATCTGGCCTTTTATCCCTACATGCATCGTTTGATGGATAGTTTTTCAAAGATGAAGGAAGAGGATGAGGCTACATATGCATGGGATGATAAGAGCTATCTGCCTGTCGCAAAGCCGAAAAGCGTGATCACACCGTTTGGCTATGTGTATGCCGATCAGTGTAAAAAGCTTTCGCTTCAAGAGGCATGTCATTGCTTTTATATTTGGAATGAAGTAGAAAAGGATGCGCTTTTTTATCGGAATTCTGCTTTGGTCAGTCTATGGTGTGACTGTTTATTTGAAAACTCATTGTATGATGAAACGGCCCTGAATCTTGCAAGATCGATTTGTGATGCTTTGGAGAAGGCACATGAGATGGATAAGGAATTGCCGTTGCCGATTGATGAGTATCAGATGTTATGTCGGCTTTTGAATCGTGAAAATAAGATCTTTGATGTTGATCAATATCCAAAAGGAGATGTCGGCTATCGTAAGCATGAGGTATTTTATGTCTATGGGAACTGGTTTATTTATTTCCAAGGAAATGCACTTCAAAGCTTTGATGGACATACGATGATCTTAGATCTTGTAAATGAAGAAGAAACGCTTTTAAGCGTGAAGATTACCGGTTATAAAAGTCAGGATAAGATGGATTTTGCCTATCGTTATCTGAATACGGTGGATTCCATGGACAGCTTGAATTTTGATGATGGACAGATGAAGATCAAAAGCGTGCTTCACCAGCTCCATGACGGATCGCATGGCCTATACATGCAGGCCCAGTGTGTCAAGGAAAATGAAATGCTGATGGTCAATGCCGAGTGCAGTGACATGACATATTATCAGCAGGCGGTCCAGATGCTTGGAAATATGCAGATGATCCGTCAGGAAAGAAGTGAAGTGGATGTTAAGATATAGGGCGGAGGATTATGCTTCTTTATGTGCATTGACATATTTTGATATTCCCGAATATCGAAAAGGGATGTTGTTTTCTACTTATCTGGAACAGTGCTTTCTTAAAGGATATAAAGAAAATGATTTTTATCAGCGTTTATATGACTATGTGATGAAGCAGAATTTCTATGATTTTATGGATCTGGAAATCGTCAATTATGTCAATGAAAATAATCATAGCGGTCTTGTCTTCTATCAGCTGGAGGATAAGGATGACTGTTATCTGATTTATCGGGGCAGTGAATCTTATGATGCTGTGGATCATGAAAATGGCTGGGAGGACTGGCTGGATAATCTGGAGATCTGGCTGGGTGTGACGCATCAGCAATTACGGGCAATGAAATATTTCAACTGCCTGCATACGAATAAAAGACTGCATCTGATCGGTCATTCGAAGGGCGGCAATCTTGCTTTGTTTTTAGGAGTGGTCTGCAGTAATGAAAAGTTGGCGCAGATCGATGAGATCGTAACATTCAATGCTCCGGGCATCAATGATGATATGATGCAGCAGTATAAGAAAAGGATCGATGATATTCATTTTAAAAATAAGCTCTTATGTATCGAGAATGAAAATGATCCTGTCAGCTCGATGTTTTCACATGTGAAAGAACCGGTACTGGTCGCTTCTTTATGCAAAGGGCTCAGTGTAACGGAGGCCTATGAATCACATCAGATATGGGCATATGAAAAGGTGGATGGCTGCTTTGTCAGTGCTGCTAAGAAGTCGATCCTTGCGAAGCTTGCGGATCTTGTCAGCAATCATTTTGTAAATTTACTGGATGAAGAAAATAAGAAAAAGCTGGTACATAAGTTCATGGAATATTGTCAGAATGACTGTTCATTGGAAGAGATGTATCATGTGGTGCTTTATAATATCGGTATTCATCAGAATCTGTTGAGCGAGGATGAGGATTTCAGATCGGTGGAAATTCAGACGCTGATGTCGTTGTTTCAAAAGGAAATGAAAGAGAAGGTCATTTCTATTCCGGAAAATGTCAGGATCAGCTTTGATGAAGTAAAGGATAAGGTAGGAAGCTGGGTGAGTCAGGTTGGAAAGAAGCAGTAGGATCGCAGGTGTTATTGCGGCAGTGGGCATATTGGTGGCCTGTCTGTTTGGCAATATTGATTTTCATGCGTTTAATTTGAATTATTATGAAAGTGAATATACAAAGCTGCATACAGCTGAAAATATCGGTATGAGCAATGAAGCTCTTTTTGAGGCGACGGATGCTTTATTGAGCTATATCAAAGGGAACAGAGAGGATATCAGCTGTGTACAGGAAGTCCATGGTGTTGAGAGGGAAGTGTTTGATGAGCGGGAAACGGCTCATATGGTGGATGTCAGAATGCTTTATCAGAATGCCAGAGTAGTTTGTTTTTTATTGACAGGTATGGGCATCGCTGCTTTTTTGTTTATCTTTGCGGTATATAAAAAGAAACAGATATCGCTGGATACGGCTCTGGTTTCAATAAAGGATGGTTTTCGTCAGGTAACGCTTGCTTTTGTGATCGTGGTATCTTTTCTTGTTGTATATGCACTGATTGATTTTAATCGGTTTTGGACCGTTTTTCATCAGATCTTTTTTTCTAATGATCTGTGGCTGTTAGATCCAAGGGTTTCGATCATGATCAATATGTTTCCTGAAGAATTCTTTTTCGGTATGGTGATGCGGATCGTTGCCGGATTTGTGATTTGTTATGCGGCCATTGCTTTACTTTTTTATTATGGAATACAAAAGCATCTGAAAAAATCAAATTTGATTGAAAAAGATGACTAATGGGTTTATAATTTTTATCAGAAAGAAGTGAAAATATGAGAAGTGTGGTACTGGCAAGCGAATCGCCGAGAAGAAGAGAATTGATGAATATAAGCGGGATCCCTTTTAGCTGTGCAAGCCCTAAGATAGAGGAGCATCTTGATCTTTCAAATGGTATTGAAGAAGGAGTCATGAAGCTGGCAAAACAGAAGGCAGAAGCAGTTTATGAAAGCCATGGAGGCAATCTGGTCATCGGAGCGGATACCATCGTTGTCATCGGTGATGAAATCTTGGGAAAACCGAAGGATAGTGATGATGCAAGAAGGATGCTGAAGCTTTTATCAGGTAAGACACATAAGGTCATTACCGGTGTCGCACTTGTCAATCAACAGGTTCATGAAGCTTTTTATGAGGTGACAAATGTAACCTTTTGTGAACTGAGCGATCAGGAAATCGATGATTACATTAAAAGCCGTGAACATTATGATAAGGCAGGCAGCTATGCCATTCAGGGAAAAGGCATGATGTTTGTGAAAAAGATTGAAGGAGATTATGCCAATGTGGTGGGTCTGCCGATGTGCCGGCTCGTCCATGAGTTAAGAAAATATACAGAAATATAGGGGACAATTCCCCTTTTATTATTTACAAATTTGTGTATAATAGAATCAGAGAAAGAAAGGAGGAAAAAGAATGATAAGGGAAATGATGATGAAGGATATAATAAGAAGAGGAGAAAAAATGAAAAAGTTAACAGCGATTTTATGTGTTTTATGTTTGGCAGGATGTTCAAACGGCGGTGACACGAAGACAACGGTCTGCACAGCAGATATGAATGGTGTCAGCGTTACCAATTCCTTTGAATCAAACGGGGATGAGATCACCCGCCAGACGGTTCAAAATGAAATGGATTATACAACGACAGGCTACAGTGAAGAAGAAATGGCACAGATTGCCGAGAGTTATCGATCTGCCTATGATGTAAAAGGTGTAGAATATAGTTATGAATTTTCAGGAAATATGCTTATTGAAAACATTACGATCGATTTTACCGAGGCAGATTTCAATGAATTGATGGATGCGGAATTGATTACGGCTGATGGTGAAAACGTATCTTATATTTCATTGGAACAGACATTGGATTCATTGGAAAGCAGTGGCTTTGATTGCAAATAATAAGCGGATAGGATGGGTATTGCTCATCCTTTTTGTATAAGAGGTGATATCATGAATCAATTATGGCTGCGCTTAAGCAATAAGATCAAAGCAACATTGATAAGGAATGTCAAAGATACTGATTATTTTGCGATAAATAAGTCATTTCAGATCATTCATCTTTTCTGTGATGATAAAAAATTATGCTTTCAGGAAGAAATTACAGATTCTAATTTTAAACTCATTCATTTTGACAAGGTAAGCGGAAATCTTAAGATAGTATATGAAGGTATTTTAGACGGTACGAGTGGCAATTATCCTTATGTCAAAGAAAAGACAAGTGATGATTTTTATATCTTACGTCATGAAACGGTCTATTACCCTTGTTTTATACGACCGGATAATGAAGCTTACGTGCATCATCTGCTTGAGCCCGATGACAGTGATCGTTTTGAAGCTTGTGTTGAGATGGAAGATGACCGCTGTATCGTAAGCAATTTAAAAGAGATCGATGGCTGTCTAAAAGGCTTTAATCCTACCTTTGTGATTGGAAAATATCATCATCAGGAAACATTTTTTGGTTCGATCTTTTATGAAGATTTAAAACAGGAAATCATTCAAAAAGTTGAGAAGATCATCTATGATACAAATGATTTCATGAATCATTATAAAAAAGCAGCGATACAGGATCATAAGATCATCGTTATTCCTGAGGGATATGGCAGCTTTGTGCTTCCAAATACGATGTTCATTACAGAAGAAGGCTGTAACGATGCCAAGCAGCTGATCCATGAAATCATTCATATTCATTGGAATCCGCTCTGTGAGAAGCATATCCAGCGGGCCCGTTTCTTTGATGAAGGTCTGACCCAATATTTTACGTACCGGGTTTGTGATGCCCTGCATATCCAATCTAAAGAAGAAACGGAAAAAGAATATTTACATGACTACCGCAATATCATGACTACCTATGAAGTACCTCCAATGCCGATCGACAGCTTTGCGGATGAAGAACTGGGAGCCCTCTCTTATTCTTTTGGTGCATTGGCACTGATTGCCTTAGAAAAACAAATCGGTGAGGAAAAGATGGATGAAGTTCTTTCGAAATGTCTAAAGTTATATGAAAAACAGGCGATTGATTTTGATAAGTTTGAAGCTTTATTTCCAAATGAAGCAAAGGTTGTTTTTGATGAATATTTTAGGGATGAAACAGCTGCGAAAAGACTTTTAGAGGACGCTTAGGCGTCCTTTTGAATATAAAAAAAGCTGCGAGGCAGCTAATAATTTTCAAAAATTTCTTTTATTTTATTATGATCATGTGTGATCGATAAAGCCAAAGATAAAAGGATCCTTGCTTTTTGGGCACTTAGGGTATTGGAAGCGATGCAATGTTCATGGGGATCGAAGACATGATCGTTAAAGACGATTCCTAAAGGAACACGGCTGGCTCTTACAAAGATCATTTGTTTGCTTTCTGAAAGCTCATTGATTCTTTGCAGCCATTTCTGAGAATAATTACCATTTCCGCTTCCGGCAATGATGATTCCTTCATGGTCCTGGGCAAGATGATCGAGAATGTAAGGATCGGCTCCTGCATAGAAATAGGCAATGCCTACTTTTGGAAGGGTGTCAGGCAACTGTTTCGAAAAGATTGACTGACAGGTATGACATTTAAAGGTCTTTGAATAAAAGTAGACATGTTCATCTTGCATATAGCCAAGACAACCAAAGGCTTTCTGATCAAAGGCATCAATTTTATAGTTATTGACCTTTTGAATATCTCTGCCGGAATAGATCGTATTTGAGAAAAGGACCATGACTCCCTGTCCGTTTGACTGATCGCTGCTTGCCAATGCAATGGCCTGATAGAGATTATACGGACCATCGGCACTTGTGGCAGTAGCGGGACGCATGGCTCCCGTTATGACAACAGGTTTGTCGGAGTGAATCGTCAGATTCAAAAAATAGGCGGTTTCTTCGATCGTATCTGTTCCATGAGTGACCACGATCCCATCGATATCCTCTCTTTGAATCAGTTCATTGATCTTTTTTGCCAGTACCAGCCATTTGTCTTCATCCATTTCATTGGAATCGACATTGAAGAGCTGCACTTCTTGTATATGTGCCATTTTTTCTACGCTGGGAATCGATTGCAAGATGTCCTCAACACTGATCTCACCGGCATGATAAGCAACTGTCTTGCCTTTTTCCCCAATGCCGGCAATCGTACCTCCGGTTGCGACAACCATGATATTTTTCATTCTTTTGCTCCTTTCATCTTATCAATCAGCTTCTGATAGATATTTTCCATCATCCATGTTTCTCTTACTTCCTGTTTCAGTAAACAAACAGGTATCCACTTGATGCCTTTTGTTTCTTTTTTATTCAGGATAAGAGGTGTTTTTTCATCAGCCTCAATAAGATATGTCAGGTTGAGATGTAAATGGGAAGAAACATATTCATTGTTTTTCACATGACCATCAACGGTTAAAACTTCTAAAGAAAAAGGTGTATTAGAAAGCAAGTGATACTGATCAATCCCCGTTTCCTCTTTCATTTCTTTAAGAGCTACGGCACATAGATCTGCATCGCCATCAGCATGACCGCCGCACCATGACCATGAATCATAGATGTTATGATAGATCATCAATACCTTTGTACGCGTTTGATTGGTGATCCAGCAGGATGCAGAAAAATGCATGAATCTGTTTTTTCTTTCCAACAGGTTATCATGTATTTCCATAGCTTTTAAAATAAAATGTTTATCTTTTTCTTCCTGTTCATTCAAGGGAAGATATCGTTCGATCATCGTTTTTAGTTCCATGGGATTATGGTAGCATTCCATCACAAAAAACTCAATGATTTTTATTTCAATTTTTTAATTCATTATGATATAATAACGACTAGATTAGTATAAATGAGGAGGGTCGTAATTTATATTAGTTGAGCGCCAGGACTAGTTTAGTTGACGAGGACAGCAGGTTATCGAAAGATTCGGCGGGTACTGCTGCGGTATGCAAATATCGTTAGAAATCATACAAAAATCAAAATCAACATTGAAACAAAAATGATTTCATTTAATAGGAGGAAAATAATAATGTGTGGAATAATTGGCTATGCCGGCAGCAGACCTTGTGCGCATGGTGTTTTGTTGAGCGGGCTGAAGGCGTTGGAATACCGCGGATATGATTCCAGTGGTATCGCTTCTTTTCAGTGCGGTCAAATTGAGATAATAAAGGCAAAGGGCAAGATCAGTGAGCTTGAGAAGAAGATCAAGGATAAGCCTGAAAGTTTTTGTGGTATCGCTCATACAAGATGGGCGACGCATGGTGAACCGAATGAGATCAATGCTCATCCGCACCGGGTAGAAGGTGTCACGCTTGTCCATAATGGTATCATCGAGAATGCGGCAGCTTTGAAAAAAGCGTATGAACAAAGAGGGATCGTTTTTAAGAGTGAAACGGACAGTGAAGTTGCCTGTGCATGTCTGGCAATCCTATATCGAAGTGAAAAAAATAAGTTAAAGGTTCTTCGGGAAGCTGCCAAGATATTAAAAGGAAGCTATGCGTTTGCAATCATGTTTGAGGATGAAGAAGGTGTGATTTACGGTATGCGTAAGGATTCACCACTGATCTTAGGAATCGGTGAAGAGGGTAATTTTCTGGCAAGTGATCTCAGTGCGTTTATTCGTTTTACACGTAACTATGCCACGATCGATGAAGATCAGATCGTCAGGATCACGAATCAAGAAATTGAATGTTATGATTCAGATCTCAATCGTGTCGATGTGCAGGTACAAAAGAGTGAGATGGATATTTCAACGATTGAAAAGGGTGGTTATGATTCTTTCTTATTGAAAGAAATCCATGAAGAAGGAAGAGTGGTCATGGATACGATCCATCATTATATGAAAAACAGTTTACAAGAGCTTTCAAAGACGATGATCGATCTAAAAAAGTATCACTGTATTTATTTTGTTGCCTGCGGCAGTGCTTATCATGCAGGGGTCCTTGCGAAGAATCTGATTGAAAAATATGCCCGCATCCGCTGTGAATGTGAGGTTGCCAGTGAATTCCGTTATAATTCACCGATATTGGATGAGAAAACATTGGTCATCTGTATCTCACAGTCAGGAGAAACGGCGGATACGCTGGCAGCCATTCGCATGGTGAATAAGATGGGAGTGGATAGCTGTGCGATTGTCAATGTCAAGGGAAGTTCGCTTGAAAAAGAAGCCAAGTATGTCTTGCCGACACTGGCAGGTGTAGAAATATCGGTTGCGACGACCAAGGCCTATTGTGCTCAAGTGGCTGTATGCTGTTTATTGGCATTGAATTCATGTATGGACCGGCTTTCTTCGCTGCAGCTGCATACGATAGAAAAACAGCTGCAAAAGATAGATATGTATATTGATAAGCTGATCAGTGATACAAATTTAGATGGTTTCGTTGCTTCAATCATGAATAAGAAAAATGTTTTCTTTATCGGACGCGGCATTGATTATGCTCTGTCCATGGAGGGTGCCTTAAAGCTGAAGGAAATCACCTATATCCAGGCGGTTGCTTATCCGGCAGGAGAGCTGAAGCATGGAACGATTTCTTTGATTGAAGAGGATACACCGGTCATGGTTCTGATCAGTGATGAGAAGCTGGTGGATAAGAGCATCTCGAATATGAAAGAGGTCAAGGCACGAGGTGCCCGCATACTTCTTGTGATTCGTGAGGATCTCTATCATGAGAGCATAGAAGCAGATGAAGTGATCTTCTTGCCGAAGGTGAGTGAATTCCTTCAGGGAATCGTTTCGATCGTACCTTACCAATTGCTTGCACATCATCTGGCGGCAAAGATGGGATGTGATATCGATCAGCCGAAAAATCTGGCGAAATCAGTGACTGTTGAATAAAATTTCTGATGAAAAAAATGATTGACATTTCATGAAAGAAAATGTAAACTAGACACAAACAAAGACGTTTCTATTTTTTAGAGCGTCTTTTTTTATTTCTGGAGGTTGTATGAAAAGAGAGGGAGAAGTAAGGATTCCTGCCGGATGTGCCATTGCAGCCATTTTTTCTAAAGATGGACATCTGATCGATGGCAGCAGGATCATTACGATGATTCAGACGATGCATGAACGCAGCAATGGTCTTGGCGGCGGATTTGTCGGGTATGATATTTATCCGGAGTATCAGGATGATTATGCCATTCATATGTTTTTTGATGATCTAACAGCAAAAAGAATGTTTGAAAGTGAGCTTTTTGATAAATTCAAAGTATTTAAGTATGAGGAAATTCCAACAAGACAAAATCCGGGTGTGGTCTCTTCACCGCTGATCTGGCGTTATTTCGTCTTACCGCTGGAACAGAGAACCATGAAAGAAGAAGAGAATTTCATGGTTGCGACGATGCTGGATATCAATGAAAGAATTGAAGGGGCTTACTGTTTTTCGATGGGAAAAAATATGGGCGTCTTCAAAGGTGTGGGCTATCCGGAAGATCTTGGTGATTTTTATATGCTTGATAAATATCAGGCAACCTGCTGGATCGCCCATGGCCGTTATCCGACCAATACACCCGGCTGGTGGGGCGGTGCACATCCGTTTTCTTTATTGGATATGGCATTGGTTCATAATGGAGAGATTTCCAGTTATGATACCAATCGTAAGATGTTGGAAATGGTAGGATATAAATGTTCATTGCAGACAGACACAGAAGCGATTGCTTATATGATTGATGATCTGACGCGTCATCATGGGTTTACTCTTGAAGAATGTGCCCATATCCTGGCAGCACCTTTTTGGAGCGAGATCGAGAAAATGGAAGATGGACAAAAAAACTATTATACCTATTTGCGAAAGAATTTTGCGGATTATCTGATATGCGGCCCTTTTTCCATCATCGTAGGCTTTAAAGACGGTATCATGGCTTTAAATGACAGGTGCAAGCTTCGAAGTCTGGTGATGGCTGAAAATGAATCGACGCTTTATCTGGCTTCCGAGGAAAGTGCGATACGTGCCTTGAAGGAAGATGTGGATAAGATATCGTGTATTCGGGCAAGTGAAGCGGTAATCTATAAGCGAGGTGAAAAGCATGCGTAATATCTATGCGCTCAATGAATATGAGGTATTAAGAAGCGATCGCTGTGATACCTGTGGAGTTTGTGTCAAACAGTGCGGTTATGGTGTGCATTATTTTGATGAGAATCATCGTTTATGCGTTGATGAGATGAAATGTGTCAACTGCCAGCGATGCGTGGTGTTCTGTCATGCACATGCCCTAAAGATCATCAGGAACCGTAATGAAATGCACCACAATGACTATTGGTCAGAAAGAGAATGCAAGGAAATTTATAAACAGGCGACACAAAGCGGTATCCTGCTTTCAAGCATGGGTTCTTCCCAAAAGCAGAAGTGTTACTTTGATCATTTGATGCTGAATGCTTCACAAGTGACCAATCCCAGCATCGATCCGCTTCGTGAACCGATGGAAACAAAAGTTTTCCTGGGTAAAAAAACGCGAGATGTATCACGTGATGAAAATGGGAAACTGATCTTAAAAGATGAACCTTATTTGAAATTAGATGTACCGATCCTTTTCAGTGCCATGTCGTTAGGTGCCATATCCTATCCGGCGCACAAGTCTATATTAGAAGCAGCGAAGGAATGTAATACATATTATAATGCCGGAGAAGGAGGTTTGCATCCGGATTTCTTCAAAGATAAAGAACATGTGATCGTACAAGTAGCCAGTGGACGTTTTGGTATCGAAAAAAAGGTCCTTGATGCCTGTGCGGCCGTTGAGATCAAGATCGGTCAGGGAGCTAAACCGGGAATCGGCGGTCATCTGCCGAGCAATAAGAATACGGAAATCGTCGCTAAGACGAGAATGATCCAACAGGGAAGCGAAGCGATTTCTCCGGCACCGCATCATGATATTTATTCGATCGAAGACCTTCATCAGCTGGTCATGCTGATCAAAGAAGCGACCCATTATACAAAACCGGTTATCGTGAAAGTAGCGGCCGTACATAATATTTCCGCCATTACAAGCGGTATTGCCCGCAGCGGAGCCGATATCATCTGTATTGACGGTTATCGCGGCGGCAGTGGGGCAGCACCGACAAGGATCCGTGACCATGTCGGGATTCCGATCGAGTTAGCCATTGCCAGTGTTGATGAACGATTAAGAGAAGAAGGACTTCGTGATCAGGTATCCTTGATTGCAAGCGGTGGTATTCGTAATTCAGCGGATGTCGTAAAAGCCATTGCTTTAGGTGCTGATGCTGTTTCAATCGGTACGGCGGCCCTTGTTGCCCTTGGCTGTCATCTCTGCCAGAATTGTCACAGCGGTATCTGCAACTGGGGCATTGCGACCCAAAGGGAAGATTTATGTGCCCGCTTAAATCCTCAGATCGGAAAACAGGCCTTAGTGAATCTGATCCGCTCATGGACCTATGAGATCAGAGAGATCATGGGTGGCATGGGCATCAATTCAATCGAATCTTTGAAGGGCAACCGTCTGATGCTGGCAGCCGTCGATTTGAATGAAAAAGAATGTGAGATATTGAAGGTACGTTATGCAGGTGAGTAAGATGAAAATCAATTGTGAGAATTTAACTGCCCGTAAGATCAATGAAGCGATCATGCAAAGCAGTGAAAGAATCGTATGTGAAAATTGTTGCGGACAGCGTTATATCGGAGCTGCCAGCAGTGGCAAGACAATTGAAATTGAAGGAATTTCCGGAAATGACTGCGGCGGACTTTTAGATGGTTCAACGCTGATCTTAAAAGGCAATGCCCAAGAAGGCTTAGGGGATACGATGAATGCCGGAAAGATCATCGTTCATGGCCATTGCGGTGATATCTGTGCCTATGGCATGCGCGGCGGCAAGATCTTCATCCGAGATTATATCGGTGTACGCGGCGGAATTCATATGAAAGAATATGGTGACAGCAAGCCTTTATTGATGATCGGCGAAACAGCCGGAGCCTGCCTTGGAGAGTATCTGGCCGGTGGGACGATCATTGTCTTAAATCGCAGGGATGAACTTGATCCGGTTGAAAATGTGGGCGTAGGTCAGCATGGCGGTGTCATTTATGTACGCATTGCTACTTCTGATGAACGAAATTATGAAGATGTAGTGGATGGCAGTGAGATTGAAGCTGAGATTTCTGAGTTTTGTGAAATCTTTAAGATGGATAAAGAAAAACTGCTTCATTCAAAATATCGTCGGCTATTGCCGGAAACCAAGAATCCGTATCAGGGATATTATTGTATGAATTAAACGGAGGGAAAGATATGTGTGGAATATTATGTGTCAATGATGATCAGATCGATATGTCCGTATTCAAAAACAGTTTTCAAAAAATTGCTTATCGTGGCCCGGACTGTTCAAGAATTTTAATTCAGGATCAGGCTGTCTTAGCTTTTCACCGGCTTTCGATCATGGGAATTGAAGCGAGCGGCATGCAGCCGATGCATTATAAGAAAAATGTGATGGTATGCAATGGTGAGATCTATAACTTTAGAAAGATCAAAAAAGAGTTGCAGGAGGAAGGAGTTTCATTTTCAAGCAAGAGTGACTGTGAGGTTATCTTGCCTTTGTATGAAAAGTATGGCATTGGTCTATTTGAAAGACTGGATGCGGAATATGCCTGTGTCATCTATGACCATCAGAAAAAAACATTGATTGCTTCCCGTGATCCTTTGGGCATTCGTCCTTTATTTTATGGCTATACCAAAGATACTCATAAGATTGCCTTTGCTTCAGAAGCCAAAGCATTGATTGATTTTTGTGAGGATATCCATCCATTTCCGATCGGCACGACCTATGTGGACGGTCAGTTTATTCAGTATCATGACCCGATAACTCCTTCCAAAGAAAACTATCAGGATATTGACAGTGCAGCACAGATGATTCATGACACACTATATGAAGCTGTGAAAAAAAGATTGGATAGTGATGTACCTATAGGTTTTCTTTTAAGTGGCGGATTAGATTCATCACTTGTCTGTGCCATCGCTCAGAAACAGCTATCCACACCTATCCAAACATTTGCCATCGGCATGCGTGAAGATGCGATCGATCTTAAATATGCCAAGGAAACAGCTGATTATATCGGCAGTGATCATACAGCCTTTCTAATGAGCAAAAAGGATGTATTAGATTGTCTGGAAGAGGTCATCTATACATTGGAAACCTATGATATTACGACGATTCGAGCCAGTATCGGAATGTATCTGTTATGCAAACAGATCAAACAACATACAAATATCAAAGTGCTTTTGAGCGGGGAAGTCAGCGATGAGCTTTTTGGTTATAAATATACCGATTTTGCACCTGATGAGATCGAGTTTCAGAAGGAAAGCGAAAAACGTATCCATGAGCTATATATGTATGATGTACTTCGTGCAGATCGCTGCATTTCAGCCAATTCTTTAGAAGCGAGGGTTCCTTTCAGTGATTCAAAGCTGATCAGTGGCGTGATGGCGATCGATCCTAAATTAAAGATGAATCACTACGGCATCGGCAAATATCTGTTGCGAAAAGCATTTGAAAAAGATGATTTATTGCCTCATGATATCCTGATGCGTGAGAAAGCTGCTTTTTCTGATGCGGTAGGCCATTCCATGGTTGATTATTTAAAAGAATATGCAGAAGAGAAATACAGTGATGAAATGTTTGAAGCACGTTGTCAGAAATACAGTTATCATGCGAAGCCTTTTACCAAAGAAAGTCTTTTGTATCGTGAAATCTTCGAAAAATATTATCCGGGGCAAGCCGGATGGATCACTGGTTTCTGGATGCCGAATCAGGCTTGGGAGGGCTGTCAGGTCGATGATCCAAGCGCACGTGTGCTTTCCAATTATGGAAAAAGCGGGGAATAGGAACGATTTTATGGCCTTTATCCGGGAATCATTCAGAGTACATAAAAAAGAAATGTTAATGACAAATGAAAAAAAATATGTTAGAATAATAACGGATGAACTCCATACAAATAGGAAACCCCAGTGCCACGAACACTGGGGTTTCATTTAGGAGGGAGGATCACAGCTTATCGACTGATCAGACTGATATACAGCATGATCAAACGCCAGCATTCTTTCACAACTATCATATTCTCATAGAATAGTTGGAGAAGAATGAAGGATTCAAAACCCATCTGTAATCCCTCCATACAAAAGATACAGGTGTCATGGTACTCCCTCCTTTTATTTATGGCACCTACTATTTTATATCCATGAAATGGTCATTTTTCCCAAAAAAAGAATGAAAAAATAATTTTTTATATAAAAGTAACGTGACCGAATCGGTCATTTTTTTAAATAAACATAAATAATGTTGCATTAGTGGGTATACTGAACATGTAAGGAGGATCTGATCATGTTTAATCTAATTGCCATCGTTGCAGCATTTTTTATCGGCTTCTTCTCAAGCGTTATTCTGGAAGCCTAGAAGCATTTTCATTTAAGAGGTGCTTTTTATTATTTATTCAAAAAAATATATCAATATATAAATAAAAATGATATAATATGAATATATAAAGAATAAATAATAATCAATATTTATTCATTTACGGATAAAAATAAAATTAAGGAGGATGGGTCAATGTTGAATCTGGTTGTAATCGTTGCGGTGTTTTTTATAGGCTTTTTTTCAAGCATCATATTGGAGGCGTAGCTGAATTGAAAAGAAAACATATTCTTTCGAATAAAGCTTAACAATTAATTGAATTATGTGTATAATGATGAAAAAGGAGATGAAAACAATGGAACTTAAAGGATCAAAAACAGAAAAGAATTTAATGACTGCTTTCGCAGGTGAAGCACAGGCTTCTATCAAGTACACTTACTATGCTTCAAAAGCTAAAAAAGATGGTTATGTGCAGATTGCGAACTATTTTGAAAAGACAGCAGCAAATGAAAAAGAACATGCGAAATTATGGTTTAAGAAACTTCATGGCGGTATGCCTGGCACTGTTGAAAATTTAAAGGATGCAGCTGCAGGTGAAAACTATGAGTGGACAGATATGTATAAGGAATTTGCAGCAGTTGCTCATGAAGAAGGTTTTGAAGATATTGCCAAGATGATGGAAGGCGTTGCTGCTATTGAAAAGCATCATGAAGAAAGATATCGCAAGCTTTTAGGAAATATTGAAGGAAAAGTTGTCTTTGCGAAAGATGACGTAGTTGTCTGGGAGTGCTTGAATTGCGGTCATTTACATATTGGTAAAGAAGCTCCTGCTGTTTGCCCGGTATGTGATCATCCTCAGTCTTACTTTGCATTAGAAGTAGAAGATTACTAAAATTTTAATTTTTGAATGATTATGGGCTCATCGGGCCCATTTTTATGTTATCATTAGAGTATGAAAATAATAATATCACCCGCTAAAAAAATGAATGATCATGAAGATTTTGGATGGCATCAGCTTCCATTATTTTTAGATAAGACTGAAATGTTGAAAGATAGACTTCAGAAGATGAGCATTGAAGAACTTGCAGATTGTATGAAATGTAATCAAAAAATTGCAACGTTAAATCATGAGCGCTTTCAAAAGATGGATCTTCATGAAGGCTTGATACCTGCTCTTTTTGCTTATGAGGGCTTGCAGTATCAGCATATGGCACCGGCTGTCTTTACGAGTGATGAGTTGGAATATGTTGAAAAGCATTTAGTGATCCTGTCCGGTTTTTATGGGCTGTTACGTCCTTTTGATGGTATCCGCTGTTATCGTTTGGAGATGCAGACAAGATTAGATATCAATGAAAATAAAAGCTTATATGATTTTTGGAAAGATGATTTGGCGAATGAATTGTTTCATGATGATGATCTCGTTTTAAACTTGGCTTCTAAGGAGTATTCACAATGCATTGAACCTTATCTGAATGAAAATAGAAAAATGATTACCTGTGTATTTGCTTCTTTAGATAAAGGTAAGCTAAAGGTGAAGGGAACGGAGGCTAAGATGGCACGTGGTGAGATGGTGCGTTATATGGCCTCACATCAAATTGAAGATTTAGAGGAAATCAGACATTTTAATTATTTAGGATATGAATATGATGCTTCTTATTCAAATGATAAGGAATGGGTATATTTAAAAAGATAATCATGCAAAGAGCATGATTTTTTAATATTATTTAAAAAAATATAATAATACTTTTAATAATATTAAAGTATGATATAATATTATTGAAGAAAGGGAGAGTATGGTATGAAGGAAACAGAGTGGATCGAAGCACTGGAAGATGAAGATCTGACTTTTATTAAGAATTTTGTTCTTGCCAGTGGTTCATTAAAAGAAATTGCAGAGATTTATGGTGTGACATATCCAACCGTTCGTCTTCGTTTGGACAGGCTGATCCAAAAAATAAAGATCAGCAGTGAAAATAGGGAAGAACCTTATATCACACTGATCAAGAAAATGGCCTTGGATGATCGTATTGGATATGAGGAAGCAAAAATTTTGATTCAAGAATACAGAAAAGAGAAGAAAGGGGAGAAATAGTATGGATAATTTGATGGTAAGCGGAATGTTATGGCTTGTACTTATTTCAATAGGAAGAATGTTGATTCCTATGATTCTTCTTGGCTTAGCTCAATATCTGATTTACACAAAAGTATATCGCTGGCGATATGTCCTGCCTATCCTCAGTCTTGTATTGTTGGTGGTCATGTTGATTAGATTTAGTATGTTTTTAGTTGCTCTTGAAATGCCGTTAAGCTTTTTGATCTTTCTCTACTATCTGATTTTATTTATTCCTTACTATTGCCCATGCATCGTAATTTTTAGTGTATCGGCGTGGGCGAAAAGAAAGCATAAAAAAGATGATCTTGAGAGAATGAAGATCAATGATTTATAAAAAGGCATCAATACGCAAAATTAATTGTTTATCTAAGAGAAATATAATAAAAAGGAACTATGTATAGTCAGTAATTTTAGAAAATTACTTAACTTATATAGTTCCTTATCTTTTATTTTTTTCTTTTGGCCAGTGCAACCAAATAGATGATCCCATAAATACAGATCACAACTGAAATGATCAGCATGATGATCAGCTCTAATTCAGTGATTTCTTTCATAAATGCATAAACAGCTAATAAAACACCAAATAAGAGATATAGAAGCGCCTTGATCAAAAGAACATTTTTTTCATTAGTTTCATTGATCTGTTCAAGATAGCTGGTTTTTCTTTCAGGTCTGAAGTTTGGAATGACTGTCAGCGATCTTAAAAACCGGAAACGAAATAAAAACTCTAATCCTACCAGAACGATGATGGCAGCTAATGCGGCAATATAGATATCAAAATAGAAGCTGCCGATCCGATAATTTAAAAGAAGTGCAAAAACGATCAAAGGTATGATGAAACGTTTTTGATATAAACTGAATTGGCCGGCATTGCTTTCTAAGATCAGATAACCGTTCTTGGTAATAAAGTCATAATAGACATCTCGACCATGCTTATCCTGATAAACAGAAAAGCCGGATACTGAAGGCTGATTCTTTTGGGCCATTATAGCTGTGCCTCTCCCTTGCAGTAGGTTTGTGCTACTGAATAATCATCTTCCAGTACTACGATATCGGCATCATAACCTGTGCATAATTTACCTTTATGGTCATCAATGCGCAAAAGTCTTGCCGGGTTGATCGTACATGAATTTAAAGCGGCATCAAATGGAACCTTAGCTTCTTCCACAAGGATCCTTAATCCTTCATTTACCTTCAGCGTACTTCCTGCCAATGATTTACTTTCTGTCAGATGAGCACTTCCATCCGGATAAATTTCAATTTCATGTCCACCAAACATGAAGCGGCTTCCTACAGGATTTCCTTTTGCCATCAAAGAATCAGTGACCATGATCGCATAATCACGTCCTTTTGTTTCAAAATAGATATTCAAGGCTGCTAATGTCGAGTGGTTTCCATCACAGATCACTTCACCGAAAACATCTCTGAATCTGAAAGCGGCACCTACCAGACCATTGCTGCGGTGATTGAATGGGGACATACCATTATAAACATGCGTCATGCTTCTTGCGCCATTTGCGACTGCCATGGCAGCTTCTTCATAAGTTGCGTTTGAGTGTCCCATGCTGACTACGACACCGTTTTGTGAACAATATTTTGTCAATTCAAAATTTGTATCATGTTCAGGCGCCAAGGTAATGATCTTGATCAATCCGTCGGCAGCTTTCTGATAATGTTTGAACTGTTCGACAGAAGCTGCAACGATATGTTCAGGTGGCTGTGCTCCTTTGTATTTCATATCAAGATAAGGCCCTTCAAAATGAATACCGAGAATTTCAGCGCCTTTAGGATTTGTCTTATAAACTTCAGCAACGTGGCGGACAGCATTTGTCAGCACTTCTTCGCTTTGCGTGATTGTTGTTGGACATAAGCCGGTAACTCCCTCGTGTGTAATGTTGGCTAGCCATGTTTCCAATCCGTTTTCTGTTGCATCGTTGGTATCCCAGCTGTAAGCACCGTGAGTGTGAATATCTAAGAATCCCGGAACGATTCTTTTATCACCGTAATCCTGATCCACTTGTTTACTTTCATAAGGGTAGATGTTTTCGATCTTGCCGTTCATGATTTCGATTTGTGCAGGAATAAACTGATTGGCAATCCAGACTTTTTTGCTTTGAATAATCATAAATTTTCCTCCCTTTTTATACCTATACTTATTTTAAACTATGTTTAGGAAAAATCATTTGTATATTTTGATATTCCTATTATCTATTTTAACTAATTTGTTGAAATCTTACAACTCAAACACTATAATTATGATGAAAATAGGAGGGATACCATGATATTCAACTTTACGAAAGAACAACTGGATGAATCAAGTGCTGTTTTTACGGCAACTGAAATTCATCAGCAGCCTGCTACATGGGTAAAAACGATCCAGCAGATCAAAGATCACAAGGATGAGCTGAAGGCGTTTATTTCACAGGTGACCTCGCAGGCTGATTATGATATTATTTTAGCCGGAGCAGGAACCAGTGAGTTTGTGGGCAACAGCTTATTTTCTTATCTGAATAAGAAAACTAATTTCAAGTGTAAGTCTTATGGTACGACAGATATTGTCGCAACACCGGAAAACTATCTTTCAAGGACAAAGCCAACGCTTCTGATTTCTTTCGGACGCAGCGGCAATTCACCGGAATCAATAGGAGCTGTTGAGGCTGCCGAAGTGGTATGTGAAAATCTTTACCATTTATTTATTACTTGCAATAAGAATGGTGCTTTGTCAAAACGTGCCAAAGAAGAAAAGCACTGCTATGCCATCAATTTGACAGATGAAACACATGACCAGTCATTTGCGATGACAAGTTCATTTACAAATATGTATTTAGCATGTCTTTTATGCTTTGAATTAGACCGTTTGGATGAAGTTGCCAGTGAATTAGAAAGCGTGATCAAATGTGGCAGCCAGTTTGTAGATAAAGATTTTACATTGGCTGATGAGATCGTAAAGGATTATGATTTCAATCGCATCGTTTATCTGGGAGCAAATGCATTAAAGGGTGTAGCACAGGAAAGCGCCTTGAAGATGCTGGAGCTGACAGCCGGTAAGGTAGCGACGATGTATGATACACCATTGGGATTCAGACATGGACCAAAGTCAATTATTGATGACAATACATTGACCGTTATTTATTTGAGCGATGATGCTTATTCTTATCAGTATGAGCTTGATCTGATCAAGGAAATGAGCGGTCAGCGAAAGGGCAATAAGATCTTTGCGGTTACGAATACCGATCGCCCTGAGGTAAAAGAGCTTGTTGATTATTACTATTCCTTTAATGGCGAAAAGCATAACAACGTGCTTTTAGGATTGGATTATATTACAGTTGCTCAGTGCGTGGCTTTATTTAAATCGCTCTCTTATGGTATCACACCGGATAATCCATGTCCAAGCGGTGAAGTGAACCGTGTCGTGAAGGGTGTTATTTTATACCCATATACAAAAAAATAGATAGAAGGAGAAAAGATATGATTGGAATTTTAGTGACGGGTCATGGCAATTTTGCTACCGGAATCAGTTCAAGCGTCAAGCTGATTGCCGGCATGCCTGAAAAATATGAAATGGTTGATTTTTTAGAAGATTATTCTGTCGATGATCTGACAAGAGAATTGAATGCGGCAATGGATCGCTTAAGCGATTGTGACGGTATTTTGGTATTTTCTGATCTTGCCGGCGGTTCACCTTTTAAGACGGCTGTCGAAGTGGGTGTTGGCAGAAAAGAAAGAGTTGAGGTTCTCGGTGGAACCAACTTAGGAATGATCATTGAGATTTCAATGGCTCGCGGTTTTGTGAGCGATATGGATGCACTTGTTGAAATGGCTGTAAATACAGGAAAAGATCAGGTCGTTCATTTTGTGCTTACAAAACATGAGGATGTTGCTGACGAAGATGGAATTTAAGCCCTGGATCCAGGGCTTTTAATTTGCGATAATTTTCACATAATTTAAGATAATTTTTATAAATGTTAAAAAAAGTAAAAATTAAAATATTAAAAAGTGCAAATAAAAAAATAAAAAAAGTAAAGAAATATAGTTGAAAACGCTTTACAATATCAGTGTAATTATTAAAGATTGTGAGGTCTTAATATAATTACAAACTGATATGAAGGGGAGGAGAACTTTATGCCAAATATCGTATTAACACGTATTGACAACCGCCTGATTCACGGACAGGTTGCTACACAGTGGTGTGGTGTGATCGGGGCAAACCTGATTCTTGTCGCTAATGATGAGGTAGCTGGCAATACACTTCGTCAAGGTTTAATGGATATGGCTGCTCCTAGTTACGCTCAGACGCGTTACTGGACAATTGAAAAAACAATTAACACTATCCATAAAGCCTCAGATGCTCAAAAGATTTTCATCGTATGTGACAATCCTACTGATGTACTGGCTTTAGTAGAAGGTGGCGTGCCTATAAAGAAAGTAAACATCGGTAATATGCACATGGCTGATGGAAAACGTCAGGTTGCAACAACTGTTGCCGTTGACGACAAAGATGTTGCGGCATTTAAACGCTTGCAAGAATTAGGTGTTGAACTATTCATTCAACGTGTGCCTGATATTGCAAAAGAAGATATTAATAAAATATTTGAATAATGTCTTCGAAAATCTTGTGATTTAAATTTATTTTTAAAGAAAGGAAAAAACACAATGGAAATAATTCAAGTAGTGTTATTAGCGATTGCAACGTTTATCTTTGCAATTGACCAATTCTCACTTACAGAAGTTTTATACCGTCCAATTATCGCTTGTACTGTAATCGGTGCAATCCTTGGTAATGTGCAAACTGGCTTAATTGTTGGTGGTACCGTTGAAATTATTGCTATCGGTAACATGCCAGTTGGTGGGGCTCAGCCTCCTAACTTTGTAATTTTCTCTATTGCTGCGTGTGTTCTTGTAATCAAGTCTGGTCTTGATGTTGATGCAGCAATGGGTGTATCAATGATCTTCGCATTATTCGGACAGTATGTAGTTACTTTAGTATTTACAGTTATGTCTGGATTAATGGATAAAGCTGATGAAGCAGCTCATCAGGCAAATCCTAAAGGAATTACTGCCGTATTGAACACGCATATGTTTGTATTAGGTGCTCTATTTGCAGTTATTTCAGTAGCTTGCTACTTTGGTGGAGTTGCTCTTTCTGAAACATTGTCAGAAGTTTCTACTTCATTATCATGGTTAATGGGTGGATTAAGTGTTGCTGGTGGTATGTTAAGATTCGTTGGTTTCGGTATCTTAATGAAGATCATGCTTTCAAACGATATGTGGGGAATCCTGCTTGCTGGTTTCGCAGCTGCAGCAATTTTCGGTGCTTCAAGCGTAGCAAGCGCAACTTTGATTTTCGTCGCATTCATCGGTGTAGCTATTGCTCTTTACGACTACAATAGCAATGTTAAATTAAAAAATTCAAGTGTAGGAGGTACAAGTGATGGCATCTAATTACGTTTTACCTGAAACTTATAAAGATAGCACTCCTGCTAAACCGCTTGATAAGAAACTTCTTAACAAGATGGTATGGCGTTCATTACAGCTTCAGGCTTGCTTCAACTATGAAAGAATGCAGTCTGCTGGCTGGTTATGGAGTATCCTTCCGGGATTGGAAGCAATCCATACAAACAAAGATGACTTAGCTGCATCAATGACTCATAACATGGATTTCTTAAATACACACCCTTATTTAGTAACATTTGTAATGGGTATCGTATTATCTCTTGAACAGAATAAGGCTCCTATTCAGACTATTCGTTCAGTAAGAATTTCAGTTGCTGCACCATTAGGTGGTATTGGTGACGCATTGTTCTGGTACACATTCATGCCTATCGTAGCTGGTGTTACTGCCGGTCTTGCTCAGGAAGGTAATATTTTAGGACCAATCCTTTACTTCATCTTGGCATTTGGTGTGCAGATGGCTTTACGTTTTGCTTTAATGTACTGGTCATATGGCATGGGTGCTGCTGCAATCAACTCTTTAACTAAGAATGCTCATGAATTTACACATGCTGCAAGCATGATGGGTATCTTCGTTGTTGGTGCATTGATCTACAACATGGGTACTGGTACTGCATTAGGTATGGTATTCACTAACGGTGACTTAACAACTGATGTTCAGGCACAGTTAAATACTATCTTACCTGGTATTATCCCATTAGCTTTAACGTTAATGTGCTACTATTTACTTGCTAAAAAAGGATGGACTCCAATTAAATGTATCTTATTGCTTTTAGCAATCGGTATTGTTGGATGTATCTTCGGTGTATGGGCTGGAGATTATACTGCTCTTATCCCAGTTCCTTGGCACGCATAGTAAAATAAAAAAATTAACTCTAAACCTTCATGAAGAGAAGTCGATTGACTTCTCTTTTTTGCATAAATTATGATTTAATTTGTAAAATATAACTAATATATATAAAATTAATAGGAATCGTGTTAAAATAAACTTGTTAATAAGGGAGGTAATTATGAATACAAATCCGTTAAAACAAATTGTTACTAAGCAGAAAGCAGGAGAACATGTAGGTATTTATTCCTGCTGCAGTGCAAATAATTATGTTATAGAAGCCGCTATCGAGCGTGCCAAAAAAGATCATGCAGTAGTCCTGATTGAATCAACAGCAAATCAGGTGGATCAGTTTGGTGGCTATACAGGAATGAAACCGGCTGATTTCACGAAATTTGTGAAAGATATTTGTGATAAGTGTGATTATGATTTCTCTCGTATATTTCTGGGTGGGGATCATTTAGGACCACTGACATGGACACACCTTCCGGAGAAAGAAGCGATGAAAAATGCTGAAGATCTGATTCGCAGTTATGTATTAGCCGGATTTACGAAGATTCATATTGACACTTCAATGAAGGTAGCAGATGATGATCCGAATACCCGCTTAAGTGATGAAATCATATCCCGTCGTGGAGCACACCTGGCAAGAGTGGCTGAAGATGCTTATCAGGAACTTCTAAAAACAAATCCTGATGCTGTTCATCCTGTTTATGTCGTTGGTAGTGAGGTGCCGATTCCGGGTGGGGCACAGGGTGCTGTGGAAGATTCAGGTATTCAAGTTACGAAAGTAGAAGATTTTAAGGCAACGGTGAGTGCTTTTGAAGAAGCTTTCAAGAAAGAAGGACTTGAAGAAGCCTGGAATGAAGTTATTGCAGTTGTCGTTCAGCCGGGAGTCGAGGAAAAGGATGCCGGATGTACAGAATATGATCGTGAAAAGGCAAAAGATTTAATGGCTGCAATCAAGGAATATCCAAACTTGGTATTTGAGGGTCATTCTACAGATTATCAGACAAAAATCAAGTTGAAAGAATTAATCGAAGACGGCGTTGGCATTCTAAAGGTTGGTCCTGGTCTTACTTTTGCAATGCGTGAAGGTCTGTTTGCTTTATCTTATATTGAAGAAGAAGTTTTTAAGGGAACTGATGTTGAAACAAGTCATCTAATTGATGTTTTAGAAGAAGCCATGCTTGAAAAACCGGATAAATGGGCTAAGTATTATACTGGTAATGAAAATGAATTGAGGATCAAGCGTAAATTCTCATTCTCAGATCGTTGTCGTTATTATCTTCCAAATGAAAAAGTACAGCAGGCTATTGCTAAGCTGATGAGTAATTTAAGGAGCCTGCCGGAAGTGCCGTTAAATCTTATGAGCCAGTTTATGCCGATCCAATATACGAAGGTGAGGGAAGGCAGACTTATAAATGATCCGGAAGCTTTAGTAAAGGATCGTGTTGTAAATACGATTGATGAATATCTGTATGCAACTCATCAGGAAAAGCTTTAATATGAAAAACGCTATTGCAAATGCAATAGTGTTTTATTTAGGCAATTCTATTTATTTGTAGATGGTTTTCGCATAATCACTTGGTGCCAGATTAAACTCCTGTTTAAATTTTCTGGAAAAATAATGAATGCTTGTAAAACCGAGCTTTTCAGATATTTCTGATATCGTATATTTATTTTCTTTGATGAGATATTTCGCTTTTTTAAGCTTTAAATGACTGATATATTGTTTAGGAGCAGTATTTAAATTTTTATTGAAAAGCTGTTGGAGGGATGAGCGTGAAGTTGAAAATTCATGACAAAGCTGTTCAACGGTAATGGGTGAATAAATATTATCATTGATATAGATAATAATTTCATTTAATAGCTCATCTTCAATTTTTTGCTGCATTGGTGAGTAAGCAGGTTTAATTGTTTTGGTTGATTGTAACTGTAGAAACTGAATGATGACTTCATTCAGATAACAGATACACAGATCTTTATAGAAAGGATCCTTACGTTCAGTAGCATTGATAAATTCCTGTAAGGTATTGATAATTCCGCGTGATGCATGGAAGACCTTATTATTTAGTAAATCAGCAGGGAAATCCGTTGTTTCAAAAATGACCGTCAAATATGAACAGGCATCTTTATCGCTTGTTTTTTGTGAATGGAATTGACCGGGAGAATACAACATGCAATCATATTGATTTAAATAATATTCTTTTCCTTCAACCTCAGTGATCAATTGACCGCTGTCAATGAAGGTTAATTCCCAATATGGATGTGTTTCACCTGCGAAAACATAGTTTGTATTTTTTACTTGATAGTAGTAAACAAGAATTTCTTTGACAGAAACCGTAGGAAGTATTCTTTTACAGAAGATAGGTTCACCATTGATGCGTTTGATCGTTACAACATTTTCATGGCGCTTATAGATGGATACGGTGGCTGTTTCACTTATCGCAAAGAAATTAAAATATGAATGTTTTTTTAAGCGTATTGTATGATGAATCACAAATTGTTCATAGGTATTGGATTGGTTTTCTTTAGAAATGCAAAGCATGACGATGCCTTCGTCAACATAGATATAAATATCATCCTCATTGTAGAAAGCGGTTGAAACTTCCTTGTTATCTATTTGGAGTATTTCTTTTGGATATTCACTGGCATCGACTGGTAGCGTTGTATAAGTATCTCCATATTTTTGAAAAAAAAAGTTAGATGTTTTATTAAACATAGTGATCACCTCATCTCATTATAACGAAAAGCCGTTGGAATGTAAATAAAAAATACAAGTATGCTGGCAAAAAGTACAAAGGCAAAAAAAGGAACATTTAGTTCCTGTTTTTGTCATAAATGACCTTTAATCCTTTAAAAGTTAGGTCACGATCATATATATCGATCATTGTAGTATTTTGTGAAATGATCTTACCAAGACCTCCTGTCGCAATGACCAGCATATCCGGCTGATGGAGCTCTTCCTTGAATTTCTGAATAATATACTCAACACTTCCGAGATATCCGTAAAACAATCCTGCCTGCATAGAAGTAATGGTTTCTGTCGCAAGGATCGTCTTTGGTTTTTCAATTTCAATTTCCGGAAGTTTTGCGCAATGCGTTGAAAGTGCTTCTGCACTGATCCCGATACCGGGAGCTGTTACACCGTATTTAAAGACACCATCTTTAGAAATATAGTCATAGGTAGTGGCAGTACCGAAATCGATGACAAGGGCATTGCCTTGATAGTTGTAGAAGCATCCGGCTAAATCAACGATACGGTCAGCACCTACTTTTTTTGGATTTTCCGTTTTGATAGAAATGCCTGTTTTAATTCCCGGACCTACAAGGATAGGTTCTTTATTGATATATTTACGAATAGAGTTGGTGAATGAATGCATGATCTTAGGAACGACGCTTGAGATGATGACATCTTTGATTTGCGATGCATCTACTTTAGAGTCCATTAAAAAATTTAAGATCATGAAACCATATTCATCTGAAGTTCTTTTGAACCATGTGGTTAAACGATAGTTACCTATCAGCATATCATTTTTATAGATACCGATCGTTATATTTGTGTTTCCTATATCAATGACGAGCAGCATATAAAACCTCCAGTTTAGAAAGTATATGATAAGCTAATTCATCTTTGCTCATGATATCATAGTTAATTTGTTCATCTTTAGTAAGCAGGGTTGCGATATTGGTATCATATTGAAAGCCGGCTCCTGCTTTATTTAAAGAGTTGACGACTAATAGATCACAATTTTTAGATAATAGCTTTTGTCTGCCATTTTCGATTTCATTTTCAGTTTCCATTGCGAAACCGCATAAAACCTGATGTGTTTTATGTTCACCTAAATATTTCAAGATATCCTGTGTCTTTTTTAAAGCTAAGGATAAGTCGTTTTCTTGTTTTTTGATTTTTTGCTTGCTGGTATGTTCAGGTGTGTAATCGGCAACTGCCGCAGCACAAATGATCATGTCAGCTTCTTTATATCGTTTTGTCATCTCTTGGAACATCTCTTCAGCACTTTCAATATGGATAACATCTATGTTGCGAGGTGCTTTTAACTGGGTAGGACCACTGACAAGCGTGACTTCTGCTCCCAGATTGCGAGCTGCTTTTGCGAGGGAATAGCCCATCTTTCCGCTGGAATGATTGGATAGGAAACGTACCGGATCGATTTTCTCACGGGTAGGACCTGCATTGATCAATACCTTTTTTCCATTTAACGGTTTTTCTTTGACAAGGCCTTCCTCAATGGCGTCCATCAGCTGATCAAGTGCTGCCAGCTTACCGATACCGGTATCACCGCAAGCCAAATGACCACTGACAGGGGATATGATATCATAGCCATATTTCTCACATAAGCGGAGATTATCCTGCGTAACAGGATTTGTGTACATTTTTGTATTCATGGCAGGGGCAATCAGCTTTGGACAGTCGCAAGCCAGAAAAGTTGTCGTCAGCATATCATCACAGATGCCATGCACGGCTTTTGCGATAAAATTAGCTGTTGCCGGGACAACGATAAACAGATCCGCTTTCTGGGCAATTGAAATATGCTGGGTGGAATAAGAGTGCTGACGATCAAATGTATCACTCATCACCCGATGATGGGTCAATGATTCAAACTGCAAGGGAGCGATGAACTGGGTTGCATTCTGTGTCATGATGACCTCGACATCAAAATCTTTTTTCACCAGATCACTGACGAGCTGAACACTTTTAAAGGCACCTACACAACCGGTAATGCCGACAACGATAGTTTTTTTCATATATGTGCTCCTTTTGCCTTGAGGGCCTTGATAACTGCTGCTAAAATTATGGCCGCTAAAATGGCTTCTATGATACCATTCGTAAAGATGGTAGCTTTAATGACATTCATAAATGTTTCATAGGCAAAGCCGGCAGTAGCGGCATATTCTCTTCCGAAGAACAGCCAGATACCGGACATGACTAAGATCGTATTGATAAGTGAACCTGCCGCAGCACTGATCAGAATAGCCGGTGATTCACTGAGTTTTTTACGTAAAAGCTTATAAAGATACCCACTGCCAAGACCGATGCAAATACGCGGAACCATTGCAATCAGTATGGAAGAAAAATTACCATGGACCTCACCAATAGAATAAAAAGGTGAAAAACAGAATGAAAAGGCTGTGGGTCGAAAAGTCGCTGTGAAAATCGAAGACAGTCCAAATACGATTCCCAGAATAACGCCTTCCTTGGTACCTAATAAAATAGAAATAATAATAACAGGAATATGAAGAGTGGTTGCATTGATCGGCCCGATCGGTACAAAACCTAAAGGGGTAATCATAAGCACGATCTCAATTCCGATAAACATGCTGAGCAAGACCAGACGTCTTACTTTTTTAGATTGTGACATAGTTTTCTCCTTACTGTCGCTCTTTAAGATGCAACGTAACGGTATTATTATAGTCAACTTTGCTTATTTTTTCAATTTATTCTGTTTATAATTAAATGAAATGATATAATAAAATCATGAAAAGTAAAAAAATATTTATTTTATACGTTATCTGGATATGTTTTATCTGGTCAAATTCACTTCTTCCGGCGACCCAGTCAAGTAACTTATCAGGCAGTTTATCGTATCAGCTATACAGCTTATTACATTTACCTGTAGATTTTGAGTTATTTCATACATTTACTCGTAAATGTGCTCATTTTAGTGAATATGCCGTGTTAGGAGGCTTGGCCGCATTCTCCTTTAGCTGTTGGAAAAAAGGCATAGGAACCAGCATATTGGTTGCTTGTCTTGATGAAACGCTGCAGTTGTTTATTGATGGGAGAAGCGGTCAGATAAGTGATGTACTGATCGATAGCGCCGGAATCCTATGTGGATTTTTTATTGTTTTTTTTATTACAAAGCATTTTTCTAAAAAGGACTGACAAATTTGTCATTCTGGTTGTAACTGATCGGAAAAAAGAATATACTGTGCATGTTTAAAGGGGAGGACATTTATGTTAAGTATCCGAAATTTTTCTAAAAGTTATGATGGAAAGCCTGCGGTAAAACAAATTAACTTAGAAGTTGAATCCGGTGAGATCTATGGCTTTATCGGTCATAACGGTGCCGGAAAAACGACTACGATAAAAAGCATTGCCGGTATTCTTGATTTTGAAGAAGGTGATATCCTGATCAATGGTAAATCCATTAAAAAAGATCCGATTGCCTGTAAATCGATCATGGCTTATATTCCTGACAATCCTGAATTATACGATGGGCTTTCAGGAATCAAGTATTTGAATTTTATTGCTGATATATATCGAATCAGCAGCGAAAGAAGAATGGAATTGATTAAAAAATACAGTGAGGCCTTTGAACTGGAAGCAAATCTCGGTGATTCCATTTCATCTTATTCCCATGGTATGAAACAGAAACTGGCAATTATTGCCGCTTTGATTCATGAACCAAAACTGCTTTTATTAGATGAGCCTTTTGTCGGTCTTGATCCAAAAGCAAGCCATATCTTAAAAACGATCATGCGTGAAATCTGTGATGAAGGAGGATGTATCTTCTTCTCCACACATGTGCTTGAAGTTGTGGAAAAGCTATGTGATCATGTATGTATCATTAAAAACGGCGAGATCATCAAGGATGGTACGGTTGAAGAGGTCGTAGGTGATCAGTCGCTGGAAGATGTTTTCTTGGAGCTGGCTGAACATGACTAATTTATGGCTTTTAATGAAGATTCAGATCCAGGGCCTTTTGTTTAGAACGACCACACACCGTAATAAGAAAAAGAAGGCTGCAGGATTTGGTATGCTGATACTGCTGGCAATATTATTCATGTATATGTCAGTCGTCTATGTTTCGGGAATGGTAGTGGCATTTCCAGAGGGATATCAGTATATTGCTTTATATGTCATGGGCATGGTAACGATATTTATGTTACTGGTCTTTGGTTATCAAAGTGCCGGAGGACATCTTTTTGGTTTTAAGGATTATGATCTTTTGATGTCACTGCCAATTAAGAAATCAGAAGTACTTGTAAGTAAATTTTTATCTTTTTTATTTCTTGAATATTTTTATGGTTTCTTTTTATTGGCACCTTCGATCGTAATTGTCGGTCTTGTATGCCATTATGGTCTGATGTACTATGTGTTAGGCTTCATTGCCTGGCTGATCATACCATTGGTACCAATGGTAATGGCAGCGCTTCTTGCTTATTTGTCTATGTATATGGCAGGAAAGTTTAAATATAAAAATCTGATGAATAATATTTTCTATATTATTCTGATGGGAGCCGTGTTCGTACTTATTTTCGCTTATCAGAGTCTGTTAGATCAGGAAGCGGGACAGCTGTTGGGGCTGGTTGCGAATATGGAAAGATATCTTCCGTTCATGTCTTTTCTTTTTGATGGCATGGTCTTTGGAAATATACTCAAGTATGTGTTAGGTATTTTGATCAATGTAGTGGTCTTTGGTTTGTTTGTCGGATTATTCTCAAAGAATTTCATGAAATTAAATTCACAGATCAAATCCGGTTATAAAGTAAAAAACTTTAAACTTAGAGCCACGAAAGCAAATTCATCGTTTAAAGCTCTTTTCAATAAAGAATTAAGAACATATTTCTCAAATACCGTATATTTTATGAATACGGCGGTGATGCCGATATTATTGGTGATCGGTTTTGCCTATCTGTGCATTTTTATGAGAGATGAAATTCAACTTGTACAGAGTGTCATGCCTGAAATGATCATGCCGGTGTTCTGCGGGGCAATCTTATTCTTATCGCTGGTGAGCTGTACGACGAATTCTTCGATATCACTGGAAGGGAAAAACTTTGATTCTTTAAAATCCTATCCAGTCGATGTCATGGATATTTTTATGGCGAAGATGAGCGTTAATTTATTGGTCATCATACCTTGTGCACTGATATGCAGCGTGATGGCACTTATCTTTTTGAACTTATCAATGGGTGATTTTCTGTTATGTGTATTAACGGCATTGACCAGCAGTTTCTTCATCAGTGCTTTAGGGTTGATCTTAAACTTACATTTCTATCGTCTGGATTGGGATAATGCTGCGGTTATCGTGAAACAGTCGATGCCGGTATATATTACGTCGATTGGTGGCATGGTTGCATCCTTTGGTATTATTTTCTTGGGATTGAAACTGACGGAATATCTTTCACCTACGATCATCGTCCTATTGTTGAATGGACTATTATTACTTTTTGATATCGTCTTCTTTATTTATCTCAATACAGGAGGACGAAAGCAATTCATGAAGATTCATTAAGAGGCGAAATGTAGCGAACCCTTAAAGTTGGACCAACTTTAGGAGGTTCGCTACAAAGGCCTCTTTTTTTTAATTATGGAAGCCAGTTTTACTTAAAATAATATATAATATATGTAATTAAGAATGGGGGGCGGTCATATGGGCAGAAGCAGTGGCGGGCGCAGCAGTAAAAGCTCTGAAAGCAGTGCACGCAGCAGTAAAGCAAATCGAAGCAGCAGTGGATCACATAGCAGTGGCGGTTTAGGGAATAAACGCTCTTCCGGGGGATTTAGCGGCGGAGGAAGATCTTCCGGTGGTTTTAGTGCCGGCGGACGTACTTCAGGAAGAAGTACAACATCCTCTTCACCAAAGCCATCAACCGGCACATCTTCTAATAAGCGTCCAGAACCTGAAAGAAAACCTGATTCAGCATTTGAACATAAAGTAGTGTACACACCGCCTTATGATGATTATGATGAATCTTCATTTGATGAGGGGATAGAAAATCATGGTACTTATCATGTACCTCCTCCAAGACCACCGAAAGCAAAGGTAAGGAGAAAACCAAAGCCTTCAAAACCAAGAAAGCCGAGAAAGTTTAGGTTCAAGATATTATTAAAAGGCTTCGGATATTTTTTTATCTTTTATGTATTGATCGCTACCATAATGAGCTTTCTTGGTTATTCACCTGCATCAACAGATGAAAATATTCCTGATAATACGACAAAAAGGGAACCTTTGCAGGGGATCGTCATAGAAACAGAGTGGTATGAGGATGAACTGGGATGGATACATGACAGTAATCTCTTAACAAAAGGATTGAATTATTTTTATTCTGAAACAGGCGTACAGCCATATATCATTTTGATTAAAGGTACTGATGAATTTTGGCAGGATTCTTTTGATGAAGCAGCGGCTGATCAATATTTAGAGGAATTATATAGAGAAAAATTCAGTGATGAAGGACATTTCGTCTTTGCTTATTTTTCATCTTTAGATGATTCAAAAGAAGAAATGAACGGTGAATTCCGTTATCTCAGCGGCTTAGAAGCTGATAAGATCATGGATGAGGAAGCATTAACTATTTTCTGGGTAAATTTTGAGAAAAACTATTATGATACTTCATTATCCATTGAGGAAATGATAGCGGATACTTTTGAAACCACAGGCAGGTCTATTATGAATATGCCTATAACGGGAAAAGATATCATAACAGTCATGGTCGTAATCGGCATAGCTTATTTTATGATTCGCTTTTTCTATAAAAAAATTAAAAATAAGAATCAAAAGAAAGAAGATACGAAGATCTTTGCTCAGCCGTTAAAAACTTTTGGAACAGATACAAGTGAATTGGAAGAGAAATACAAATAATCGTCTAAAAAAGCGTCCTTTAGGGGCGCTACTCTTTAGAAAATGAATGGATATGCGTTAAATGGGATCATTTAACGAATTTTTAGAAAATTATACTGATATATTTTTATATTATATGTTCGAAGAATGAAGATAAGTGTTTGATATACAGTTTATCTGTTTCTCACATATCAGATATTTATCTAAAAGCTTTTTTTGCTGCTATTACCACCAGCTAGCAGCTTTTTTTTATGAAGGGAATGATTTTTGTGTTACAATATACAAAGATAAGGATGTGGGAAAATGGAATTTATAGTTTTATATATATTATGTGCAGTTATCATTGTGCTTTTATTTGTTTTATTACTTAAGCCTAATAAAAATAAGGATGAAATGAGAAATCTTCATTCTAAGATTCAAACATTAAATGAAACACAGAAGGTCAGTAATGAACTGATGAGCGAACGTTTGCGTGAGATGAATGAAACGATCAAGGGAATGAATGAAATGTCATTTCAGACCAATGAATCCATTCGTAAACAGTTGTCGGAAACAACAAGTAAGTTAGAAGAAAAAGTGAATGGTCTTACCTTGCAGAATGAAAGCAAGCTGGAAGCGATGCGTTTAACTGTTGAAAGCAAGATTACCTCTCTGCAGGAGGATAATGCCAAGAAGCTGGAAGCGATGCGTCTTACCGTAGATGAGAAGCTGCAGGAAACTTTAGACAAGCGTATCAGTCAGTCATTTCAGTTGGTGAATGATCGTCTGGAACAGGTATATAAAGGCTTAGGAGAGATGCAGACGCTGGCAAACGGTGTAGGTGATCTGAAAAAGGTTTTAAGCAACGTTAAAACGCGTGGTATTTTGGGAGAAATTCAATTAAAAGCCATCTTAGAGGAAATCTTATCTCCGGAGCAGTATGAAGAAAATGTCGCTACTAAGAAAGGCAGCAGCAATGTCGTAGAATTTGCGATAAAGCTTCCCGGTGATGGCTCGGGATCAATCGTTTATCTGCCGATCGATTCAAAATTCCCGGGAGATAAATACGCCCAGCTGGTAGATGCTTATGATGAAGGTGATCCGGCGAAGATCGCACTTGCCCAGAAGGAATTGGATGCTGTTATCAAAAAGAGTGCCAAAGATATTCATGATAAATACATTGATGTTCCTAATACGACAGAATTTGCGATCATGTTTTTACCTTTTGAGGGACTTTATGCGGAAGTGGTACGCCGAGGCTTTGTAGAAAGCTTGCAGCGTGATTATAAGATCAATATTGCGGGACCAACGACTATGGCCGCTCTTCTCAATTCGCTGCAGATGGGCTTTCGAACATTGGCGATTCAGAAGAGAAGCAGTGAAGTCTGGGAAGTATTGGGAGCTGTCAAGAGTGAATTTGAGAAGTTTGGTACAGTGTTAGAAAATACACAAAATAAATTGAATATGGCTCAAAAAGAATTGGATAATCTGGTCGGTGTACGCACCCGGCAGATTCAGAAAAAACTGGATAAGGTATCAAGTATCGATGCTTTGCAGTCAGAAAAAATATTGGAAATAAATCAGTCAAAAGAATCGACATCTGAATAGTGCTGTTTTATAATGATGATATATGGAGGTGAAGCGGATGATTTATAAAATTCAGTTAAATGATGTGCTGGTAACGAGTAATTGTGAAATAAGCGAAGAAGAAGGTAAAGCTTATGTTGAATGGGCACAGAAAAAGTATGCCGGCAAGAAAATTGATGAAGTCAAGCTGAACTTCAATGGCGATGATGTTGATATTGAAACTCATTTGGCACCGGAGTCATTTGAAAAGATTCGTCGTATCACCGGTTATCTGGTAGGTACGGTCGATCGCTTCAATGATGCAAAGCGGGCTGAAGAAAGAGATCGTGTCAAACATATGTAAAAAGCTCAATGGCGAGCTTTTTATTTGGAGAATCATATGGAAATACAAAAGGAATTATGTGAATGGTTCGTGTCAAACCATCGAAAACTGCCCTTTCGTGAAAGTAAGGATCCTTATGCGATATGGGTAAGTGAAATCATGGCACAACAGACAAGAATTGAAACGATGTTGCCTTATTATGAAAGATGGATGCAAGAATATCCAACCGTTACTGCTTTAGCAACCGCTCCCTTGGAAAAGGTGTTAAAGAGCTGGGAAGGACTGGGATATTATAATCGTGCGCGAAAGCTTCATGAAGGTGCTAAACAGGTCGTTGAACAATATCAGGGACAGCTTCCGGCTGATGTGGAAGAACTGGAAAAAATCAGTGGTATCGGTCCTTATACGGCAGGGGCGATTGCCTCGATTGCTTTTGGTATGCCTGCTCCGGCTGTTGATGGAAACGTATTGCGCGTCATAACACGGCTGCTGGAAATAGATGATGATATTTCAAAACAGAAAACGGTAAAGAAAGTAAAGGCAGTCGTCAGTGAAATGATGATTGGAAGCAATCCGAGTGATTTTACGCAAGGCCTAATGGAACTGGGCGCTTTGGTCTGCATGCCACAGGTCATTCTTTGTAAAGAATGTCCCTTGAATCAAAAATGTCTTGGCTATGCGCATCAGACACAGATGAATTTTCCGGTGAAAACAAAACCTAAGAAAGCTCCTGTATTGACGTATCAGACACTTTTGATCATCAAAGATCATCAGATTCTTTTAAGTAAAGATGATCGGGATGGCCTGATGAAAGATTTTTATCGTTTGCCTCAATATGAAAACTATGATACAGAGGGCTATACATTCATAAAAGAAATGAAACATGTATATTCCCATAAGGTATGGAAAATGAAAATATATGAATATCAAGATGGAAAAATACCGGATGATGAATATGTGAGATGGGTCGATATCGGACAATTGGATCAGCTTCCTATAATTGGTGCACATTTAAAGATCTTGAATCAAAGGATTCATAAAATCGGATAAGATCTCTATGTCGGAAGGCATAGAGGTTTTTTATTATTAAAAGTAAAAAGTTTGAATAAAAATTGGGAAAAATGAAGCTTGACTGCATATAAAAGAGTAGGAGGTAAAATTTTATGCAGAAAAAAGTTTCACTGGATCAATTTTTTAAACATATTCTAAGATATAAGATCGTATTGGCTCATATCATGAAAGATTATCTGGAAGAATATATGAATGTTCCGATTGATGAGATCATGGAATGCATTGAACCAAAAGGGGATGTGCCTTTACATAAACATACCGTCAGCGGTCATCGAAACGAAAATAATGAGGATGATACCAGCATCTTCTTTGACTCGCTTGTCTATGCTTCTTTACCGCAAGACAAGGGTAAGATTGCCATGATCCTCAATCTGGAAGCACAGGGAGAATTAAAATCAAAGAGCCATGTCCTAAGCAGGGCACATTACTACAATTCCCGCAATACGTCGATGCAGGTGGAGGAATTGTTTGATCATGGCTGTTATGATGATATCGTGAAGGTAGTATCGATCTGGATCGTGTTCAATGCACCGAAGTACAAGCAGGGAAGTATCAACCGGTACCGGATGGTGGAGGAGCATATCGTTGGGGAAACATGTGAGGAAGAAAAATATTTTGATAAGCAGCAGATCCTTGTGTTATACTTAGGGTGTAAGGAAAGCGAAAAAGTATCAATGAATATCTTACAAGTGATGGCAGATAATATGTCATCAGAAGAGAAGATAGAAAGACTGAAGAAGTATGATGTAAAGCTAACGGGGAAAGAGGAAGAGGAGGTCAGCAGGATGTGTGATTATGGTGCATATGTAGAGAGCATAGGGATTGAAAAGGGCTTAAAGCAGGGAATTGAAAATAAAACCATTGAAGCTATCCAAAGTCTGACAAAGACCTTGAAGCTAAGTGTTGATGAAGCGATGGATGCCTTACAGATACCTGTGGAAGAAAAAAGTTATTATCTAAAATTATTGAATGAAAAAACAGATGCATGATCATGCATCATGTATAAAATAAAGCAGTGATATCAATGGATACCACTGCTTTTGTCTATTTAAGTGTGTTTAATAATCCGCCATGTTCAAGAATATTGATCTGTTCTTCATTATAAGGAAGAAGTATTTGATAAGTTTTGTTTTTTGTGACGTTTTGAACTTCAATCACTGAATTTGGTTTTAGATCATGTAAATCCGTAAAGCGTAATTCATCATTTTCATCGATCGTATCATAGTCCGCTTCATCTTTAAAAATACATGGCAGGATACCAAAGTTGATCAGATTTGCCTGATGAATGCGGGCAAAGCTTTTAGCCAGGACAGCTTTGATACCTAAATACATAGGAGCTAAAGCAGCATGCTCACGAGAAGAGCCCTGACCATAGTTTTGTCCTGCGACAATGAAACCACCCTTGTTTTTTAAACAGTCATCATGGAAAGAAGCTTTCTGATTCATGAAACAGAATTCAGATATTTTTTCGATATTGCTTCGATAAGGAAGGATCTTGGCTCCTGCAGGCATGATATCGTCAGTCGTGATATTATCGCCTACTTTGATGATCACTTTTTTAAAAAGAGTATCTTCAAGCGGCGTGTTGACCGGAAGCGGTTTGATATTCGGACCTCGTACGATCTCTACATCTTTTGAACAGCTTGGATAAATAATATTTTCATCATGGATCGTATAAGTATCTAAATCCTTGGCGCATTCACAATTACATTCACGTGGATCGCTGATTACACCCTGAATGGCACTATAAGCCGCTGTTTCACAGGATACAAGACCTATCTTGGCACTAAGGGTTCCGCTTCGGCCATAAAAATTACGGTTAAATGTCCTTAGTGAGAAAGCATTGGTAGCCGGGGATTGACCCATACCGATGCAAGGCCCGCAAGTACACTCTAACAGCCGTACACCACTTTCAAGGATCGGTGTCAGCTGATTGTTTTCTGAGAGCATGCAAAGCACCTGTTTGCTGCCGCAAGAAAGGGAAGCAGAAACGTTTGGATGAATGACATGTCCCTTTAAGATATTTGAAACGGTGGCAATATCTAAATAAGAAGAATTGGTGCATGAACCGATATTCACTTGTTGGATAGGTGTGCCAACCATGCTTTTTACGGTAACCACATTGTCAGGCATATGTGGCAGTGCTATAAGTGGTTCAAGCTCATTGAGATCAATGACATATTCTTCATCATAGGTAGCATTCTCATCCGCCTTTATTTCCACAAAATCTTTTTCACGGTGCTGTTTCTTCAAAAATTCATACGTTTTTTCATCACTTGGAAAGATCGAGCTGGTCGCACCTAATTCAGCACCCATATTCGTGATCGTTGCCCGCTGTGGAATGCTGAGTGTCGAAACACCTTCACCGGTATATTCAATGATCTTTCCTACTCCGCCTTTAACACTCAGCATTGAAAGCACCTTCAAAATGATATCTTTGGCAGCAACGCCTTTTTGAAGCCTTCCCTTCAGCTCCATCTTTACGATTTTCGGCATGACGATCTGAAAAGGACGTCCTGCCATAGCTGCCGCGACATCCAAGCCTCCGGCTCCCATTGCCAGCATTCCCATTCCTCCTGCTGTCGGCGTATGGGAATCACTGCCTAACAATGTTTTAGCGGGAATGGCAAAACGTTCTAGATGTACCTGATGACAGATACCGTTTCCTGCTTTTGAAAAGACGATGCCATAACGATCGGCAACACTTTGTAAATAAGCATGATCATCGGCATTTTCAAAACCGTTTTGAAGCGTGTTGTGATCGATATAGCTGACAGACAATTCCGTTTTTACGCGATCGATCCCAATGCTTTCCAGCTGCAGATAAGCCATCGTTCCTGTCGCATCCTGTGTTAATGTCTGATCGATTTTTATTTTAATCGGTTCTCCAGCACGCATTTCACCACTGATTAAATGCTGTGCAAGTATTTTTTCACTGACTGTGTTCATCCTATCACCTCTCCATGATTATAACACAGTTTTCATTGAAACAAGACATTAAATGTAATATAATGAAAATAATTGAAACATTAATGAAACAGGTGATGAAATGGAAAATACTTTAAAAAAGATATTAGAAGAGGCAATTGAAGAAAACAGAATCGACAATGAAATATATTCGCTTTATAATGTCAAAAAAGGTCTGCGAAATGAAGATCACACAGGTGTTTTGGTAGGCCTGACACAGATTGCTGATGTAGTCGGTTATGAAAGAATCGGTAATGAAAAGATCGAATGTGAAGGAAGGCTTTATTATCGCGGTTATGAAATCCGTGATTTGATGAGAATCTTTGATTTCTATCATCATCGCGGTTTTGAACAATGTTCCTTTTTACTTCTGTTCGGACATCTTCCAAGTGATGAAGAAATGAACCTTTTTTTAGATTATTATCGGCAGAATACCGCATTGCCGCGAGATTTCTTAGAATTAAATATCTTAAGGATGCCGGGAAAAAATCTGATGAATAAGATACAGCAGGCCATTTTGATGCTTTATGCATATGATGAGAAAGCCGATGATATCTCTCCTTATAATACATTGATGCAAGGTTTAAGCCTTATGGCAAAAATGCCAAGCATCATTGCATATTCATATCAGACAAAGATTCATAATTTTGATGATCAGTCATTGATCATCCATCGTGTCCTGCCTGATGAAAGCATCTCCGAAACGATATTGCGGCTTACTCGAAGTGATGGCAAATATACGCATACTGAAGCAGAAGTGTTGGACAGCATGTTGGTGCTCCATGCGGATCATGGCGGCGGTAATAACTCGACCTTTACCAATGTCGTCATCTCTTCAACAGGAACCGATCTATACTCATCAATGGCAGGCAGCGTGGGTGCCTTGAAAGGTCCAAGACATGGCGGGGCAAATCAGGCAGTTATTAAGATGATGAAGGCCGTCATTGAAGAAATCGGTTATTGTGAAGATGAGTCCGTAATCAAAAGACTCATACAACGAATCGTCGATAAAGAATTTTACGATGGTAAAGGATTGGTATATGGCATGGGACATGCCGTCTATACGCTTTCTGATCCAAGAAGCTGTATTTTACAGGAAAAAGCCGCGGTATTGGCCAAGGAAAAAGGGATGGAGAAGGAATTTGCTTTCTATCAGCGCTTTGAAAAGTGTGCCAAAGAAGTCTTATGGGAAAAGAAGCATAAGCATGTTTCCAGCAATATTGATTTTTACAGTGGTCTTGTCTATGAAATGTTGAATATTCCATTTGAATTAGCTGCTCCGCTGTTTGTATGTGCCAGAATGGTCGGATGGCTGGCGCATAACATTGAAGACAAGTGCTACTGTAATAAGATCGTACGTCCGGCAACAAAATACGTAGGAAAGATAAAAGAGGTAGAAAGATGAAAAAAGTAACATTGTTTAAAGGGGATGGCATTGGTCCTGAAATTTGTGCCCAGGTCAAACGGGTCATTGAAGCGAGTCAGGCAGCAGTTGAATTTGAAGAATTTAATGTAGGAGAAGCAGAATATTATGCGCATGGTGCTTTGATACCACAAGCAGCCTTTGATTCCATAGAACGGAATAAGGTCATTTTGAAAGCACCGATCACGACACCTGTCGGTAAAGGATTTCGCAGCTGTAACGTTCAGCTTCGTGAAAGATATGATCTTTATGCCAATATCCGTCCGGCTAAAAATCTTCCAAATGTCAAAAGTCCTTTTGATCATGTAGATATGGTGATCTTTAGAGAAAATACAGAGGATTTATATGTCGGTAAAGAAGAGAAAATTGATGAAAATACGGTTTATGCAACCAAGATCATTACTCGCAGATGTTCTGAAAGGATCATTCGGGCAGCTTTTGATTATGCGCTTGAACATAAACGTAAAAAAGTCAGCTGTATTCATAAGGCCAATATTTTAAAGATGAGCGATGGTTTGTTTTTATCGGTTTTTCATGAAATCAGCAAAGAATATCCGTCGATTGAGGCAGATGCTTATATCGTAGACAATGCCTGTATGCAGATGGTCATGCATCCTGAAAAATTTGATGTCATGGTCATGCCGAATTTATACGGTGATATATTAAGCGATCTGGCAAGCGGTCTGATCGGCGGCTTAGGGTTTTTGCCAAGTGCCAATATCGGAAAAGATGTGGCGATGTTTGAAGCGGTTCACGGAAGTGCTCCGGATATTGCCGGACAAAATAAGGCCAATCCGACAGCCTTGCTTTTAAGTGCCTGCATGATGCTGGAATATTTAGGAGAAGAAGAGAAGGCGCAGATGATTCGAAATGCGATCAATCAAGTACTTGAAGAAGGAAAGATACGGACTCAGGATTGCGGTGGTCATGCATCAACAAGTGAATTTACGGAAGCAATTATTGAAAAGCTTTATATATAAATGAAAAAATTAACAAATTGTAGAATAATTGTTTGAAAATAATTGCTTTTCGAATGTAAAAGTTATAGAATTGTATCCGTGTGGATAACACAGGAGGAGATACAGAATGAAAAAATTTTTATCAGCTTTAGCATTGCTTTTGGTTGTTGCTGGTTGTAGCAATGCTCCGGCAGAAAATGGAAATTCATCAAAAGAAGATCAATCAGCAGCTATTACGACCTTAGATGCCGCAACATTTGCGAAGGAACTGGAATCAACTGAAACTGTAAAATTTTATGTAAATGATCCGGAAGATACTTCAGTTACTTTGGCAGAAGGGGAATTTGATGCAGATACTGCTGATGCTAAGAAGGAAGTTGCAGATACGATCTCATCTTTGGATCTTAAAGAAGCTGACGATCAGAAAAAAGTTTATGGAACACCATTGTTCATTGTTGATTTAAATGCCGTTTCAGCTCCAAATTATGCACGCTTTGCAGTATTTGAAGATGTTGTGGTCATTCAGACAAAAGATAAATTTGTTAACTATACATTAGATGATGCTTCAGAAGAAGCAATCAATACATTAACTGATAGTCTGGTTGCAACATTTGCTCCTGAAGAAGAGTAATCCTCTTCTTCTTTTTTTATGAAAAATTATTAAAATTAAAAAAATTAGCACTCTTAGCATAAAAGTGCTTGCATATTTAAAAAAGTGGAGTATAATACTATTAGCACTAGAATGTTTAGAGTGCTAAAGGAGGATGAGGTAATTATGAGTCGCAATAAACAATTTAAAGCTGAATCTAAAAGATTGCTTGATTTGATGATCAATTCAATTTATACACATAAGGAGATTTTTTTAAGAGAGTTGATTTCTAATGCGAGTGATGCCCTTGACAAACTCAATTATCTTTCTTTCAATGAAGAAGGAATTGACAGAGAAAACTTAAAGATTAAAATCAGTACGGATGAACAAAATAAAACGATCATGATCAGTGATAATGGTATCGGTATGAATGAAAGCGAGCTGGAAGAAAATCTTGGTACGATTGCTAAGAGCGGTTCACTGGCATTTAAACAGGAGCTTGATGAAAATAAGAAAGATGATGTTGATATCATCGGACAATTCGGTGTCGGCTTCTATGCAGCGTTCATGGTCGCAAAAGAAGTTGTCGTAGAAAGTAAAAAATACAATGAAGAGAAGGCTTATCGCTGGATCAGTGATGGCAGCAGCGGCTATCGTATCGAAGAGTGTGATAAGGCGGATCGCGGTACAACGATTACATTATTCTTGAAGGATGATACAAAGGAAGAAAATTATTCTGATTTTGCGAAACAGTTTAAGATTGAAACCCTAGTGAAGAAGTATTCGGATTATATCCGTTATCCGATCACGATGATGGTATCCAGATATGAGGGTGAAGGCGATGACAAACAGTTAGTCGTAGAAGAAAAGACCTTAAATTCAATGGTTCCTTTATGGAAGAGAAAGAAATCAGAAATCAAGGATGAGGAATATAATGAATTTTATAAGAGTAAATTCAATGATTATGCCGATCCTCAAAAGGTCATTCATACACATGTAGAAGGTGCTGTTACCTTTGATGCGCTTTTATTCATTCCAAGTCATGCACCTTATAACTATTATTCGCAGGATTATGAAAAAGGTTTACAGCTGTATTCCAGCGGTGTATTCATCATGGATAAAGCGAGCGATCTGATTCCGGAACATTTCCGCTTTGTCAGAGGTCTGGTTGATTCTCAGGATCTGAGCCTGAATATTTCACGTGAAATGCTTCAACATGACCGTCAGCTTAAAGTCATGGCTAATCGTATCGAAAAGAAGATCCAGTCTGAATTGAAGAAGATGCTGGCGAATGAACGTGAGGAATATGAAAAGTTCTGGGCCAACTTTGGTTTACAGTTAAAGTATGGTGTCTACAATGATTTTGGTGCCCACAAGGATATGCTTGTAGACTTATTGCTGTTTACATCCAGTAAGGAAAAGAAGCTTGTCACTTTGAAAGAATATGTAGAAAGAATGAAGGAAGGACAGGATGTCATCTACTTTGCAAGTGGTGATGATGTCAATAAGATCGATCAATTGCCGGCAGCTGAGCTTGTAAAGGATAAAGGTTATGAGATCTTATACTTGACGGATAATGTTGATGAATTTGCTTTGCAGGTACTTCAGGAATATGATTCTAAGAAGTTCAAGAATATCACACAGGGTGATTTGAATCTTGAAAGTGAAGAAGAAAAGAAACAGGTAGAAGAGAAGCAGGAAGAAAATAAGGATTTATTGGAAGCTTTGAAAGAAAGCCTGAAAGATAAGGTCAGCGATGTGAAGCTGTCAACCCGTTTGAAGAGCCATCCTGTATGCTTAAGTGCTGATGAGGGACTTAGCTTTGAGATGGAAAAGGTATTGTCACAGATGCCGGATGGTAATCCTTATGGTATGAAGGCCGTCCGTATTTTAGAAATCAATCCAAACCATGAGATCTTTAAAGCATTGCAGAATGTGTATGCGAAAGATAAGGATAAGATTTCAAAATATGCAGATCTGCTTTATGATCAGGCATTGTTGATCGAAGGCTTTGATCTGGAAGATCCGATTGCCTTCTCAAATGCTGTCTGTGAACTGATGGTTGAAGCAAGTAAATAAAAATCTAAGAGTAAGCATAGACTGATGTGCTTACTCTTTTATTTATGTTGATTTTACTGTTTTGTGATTGTATATAAGAACGATAGAAAGTGATGAAAACATGGCATTGATGATGAATGACACAGATATGGATCGGATGTTAGAAGAAATCCGACCTAAAGAAGAAACTTATCGTGGTAAGGCATGGGGAACGATATTGGCAGAAACGGCAGAAGTGTTGACGCTTGGAGCTTTCAGCAATACCTACTGTTATCTTGGGGTAAGTGAACATTATCTGGTCATAGCAATCGTCGGGACATTAAATATTGATAGGATCAAAGATAAAGTATGTCTGCCATTTGAAGAGATCGAGAGTGTTTCAATCAAACGTGGAATCATCCCATCACAGCGTATTATAAAAATAAAGGGAAAGAATATCAAACTGAAAATATCATTAGTGAATAATCATTTCACGACAAAAGTAAAAAATCAGAAAGAGGGAATGGATAAAATCTGTGAAACATTAAAGAATTTAAAATAAAGACAGTATGGGCATATGAATGGGTATTTTTCACTAAATGGTATATAGTTAAGATATAGAAAAGAGGTTACTGTTATGAAAGTAAAATTTAAAGGTGAATATACACCGCTTAGTGAGAATATAAAGGAAAAGGATCATTTGGGTGAATTTATCGTTGTAGATTCAAATATGAATGAAATTAAAAGCAATGATCTAAAAGGAATCAAGATCATTCTTACTGTACCGAGCGTCGATACTTCGGTATGTTCACGTGAATTGGCACATTTTATTGATTTATTAAAGGATGAGGAAATTACCTTCCTTTCTGTATCCATGGATCTGCCTTTTGCATTGGATCGCTGGTGCCAGAGTCATGCTGCTGAAAATATCATTGCCGCAAGTGATTTCAGATATCATGATTTTGCGGATGTAAGCGGATTGATCATGCCGGAAATCGGTTTGTTTTCAAGAAGCGTGTTGCTTGTTGATGAAAATAATATCGTTCGCTATTTAGAAATTGTTGAAGATGTTTCCAATGAACCTGATTATGAAAAGGTCATGAATCAATTACAATCATTGAAAAAAAGTGCCTAGGCACTTTTTATTTGACTCTTCTTGTCCAACCATAAATATCTTCAGCTTCTCCCCACTGAATAGATGAGAGCGTGTCATAAAGAAGATGGGTGATTTGACCGATTTTGTGATCATTGATGATGACATTTTGATCTTTATAAAGCAATTCACCGATCGGTGTGATCAGGGCAGCTGTACCACAGCCAAATGCCTCGCTGAGGCGGCCTTCCTGAGCAGCCTCCATTAAGAAATCGATATCCAGCTTTTCTTCTTTGACTTCGATATGCTGGTCTTTTAGAATATGAAGGATAGAATCACGGGTCACACCCGGAAGGATGGATCCTGTAAGAGGAGCGGTATAAACACTGCCATCAATGACAAACATCACATTCATCGTTCCTACTTCTTCGACATATTTTCTTTCGATGCCATCCAGCCATAATACCTGATCGTAACCCAGCTTTTTGGCTTTGCTTTGGGCAATGATGCTGGAAGCATAATTACCTCCGCATTTCACATTCCCGGTACCTCCGATGACTGCTCTGACATATTCATCTTCGACATAGATCTTCACCGGTTCCAGACCGTTTTTATAATAAGAAGCAGATGGTGAAGCGATAATGACAAACTGATAGCTTTCAGAGGCATGAACGCCTACTCCGGCCTCAGAGGCAAACATAAATGGACGAATATACAGGCTGGTGCCTTTTTTTGAAGGTATCCAGTCTTTTTCTATTCTTACAAGGGCTTCTATTGCTTCCACAAAATCTTTTTCCGGAATAAGAGGCATACATAATCTTTGATTAGAATTCATCATGCGGCGTGCATTCATTTCCGGACGGAATAGCAGGATCTCACCTTGACTTGTTTTATAAGCTTTTAATCCCTCAAAGGTTTCCTGTGCATAATGAAGAACCATGCTGGCCGGATCCATGTGAATGGGTGCATATGGAATGATGCGGGCATCATGCCAGTGATGATCATCATAATTCATGACAAACATATAATCCGTAAAATACTTCCCAAAGCCTAAATGCTCAAAATCGGGTTTTTCTTTTAAAACTGCTCTTTTCTCAAATCTGATTTCCATAGTTCCTCCAAAAAAAAGACACTACTTCCTTTGTAGCGCCTTTGCTGATAACATTATAGAAAAATAACAGATGCTTGTCAATATTGCTTTGTTACTCTCATCCAAGTAGTCGTAACTCTTTTTGGATTTTCTTCCTCTACGATCGTTTTTCTTTCCATAGAAAGATTCTTACAATTTCTTTGACTCATATCTTCATTGCAGCGCCAATCAATATTACCATTCTCATACATATCACGACTTTCATCATCTTCAAAATTCATTTCATCATCCATGCTGTTCATTTCGTCAAGAAGGGCATCCATATCAAATTCATCATCATTCTCATCATCCATGACATAAGAAGAATTAACAGGCAGATCATCCTTAAAATCATAAGGTGAAATATCCTCAGGTTTCCACATGCGTGCTTGCTTCGGTGCTTCCATATAAACTTTTTCCATTTGTACTCTTCCTTTCGCTTTATACTATGTATGTCTTTGTCTTTGGTTCTTCAGTTAGCCTTGACAAACATTTAAAACTCCTTTATACTATGTTAGACAATACTAACAAAAGTATATTTTTTTTGCTTTATATGTTATATTCGGCTAACAAGGAGGTACTATGATCAATAAGCGACTGATACGGGAAATGAAAGGTTCTCTTGTCTTTATTTACAAAAATGTGCTGATGCAATGGATCATGCTGATTTTGAATATCATCATGATGATGCTGATTGCAATGACACTGGAAGGCCTGCTTAGGAATGCGCTGGTGATGAATCAGATGATGCTTTATCTTACAGGTGTGATCGTGATCGTTGCGCTGCGTTTTATGCTTTCTAAGAAAAGTGTGATGTATGGCTATGATGCGTCCAAGGAGGTTAAAAAGATCCTCCGTGAAAAGATCTTAACAAAGCTGAATGAGATAGGCAGCGGCTATCATCAAAGAATTGCCACGTCAACGCTCGTGCAGATGTGTGTGGAGGGTATCGATCAGTTAGAAATTTACTATGGTTCCTATCTTTCACAATTTATGTACAGCATATTGGCACCTTTGACTTTATTTGCTGTCTTAGCTTTTGTGAATTTTAAGGTTGCTCTGATCCTTTTTATCTGTGTGCCGTTGATTCCGATTACGATCATTCTTGTCAGCAAGTTAGCTAAGCGGCTGTTAAGTAAATATTGGGGTCAATATACGACGCTGGGAGATAGCTTTTTAGAAAATCTTGAGGGATTGACCACGCTTAAAATATATCAGGCGGATGGTTATAAACATGAAAAGATGAATGAAGAGGCAGAGAAATTTCGTAAGGTAACGATGAAGGTATTAACGATGCAGCTTAATTCAATTACGATCATGGATCTGATTGCTTATGGTGGCGCTGGTATCGGCATGATGGTTGCTTTGTTTGAATATCAAAGTGGAGCTGTTTCCATCGCTGAATGTATCCTGATCATCTTATTGTCAGCTGATTTTTTCATTCCGATGCGTACGCTGGGCTCATTGTTTCATGTCGCAATGAATGGAATAGCAGCAAGTGACCGATTATTTTGCTTCTTAGATGAAGAGGTAGAAGAAGATGGTACGATCAGTGATATCAAGGCTGATCAGAGCATTTGTCTGGATCATGTCAGCTTTGCTTATGAAAAAGACCAAAATGTCTTAAATGACATCGTTATGGAAATTAAGCCACATCAGATGACAAGCATCGTTGGTGAAAGCGGCTGTGGAAAGAGTACGATCTCATCTTTGCTGATGAAAGAGATGAAGATCGATCATGGCCGAATTCTGGTAGGAGATGAGGATCTGGCTCATTTTTCAAGAAAGGCATGGATGAAGAAAATAACTTATCTTTCAAGCAATGCCTTGCTTTTCAAAGGGACGGTGCGTGAGAACCTTTTGATGGCAAAGAAAGATGCCGGTGATGATGAGATGATCGATGTTTTGAAGAAAGTGAAGATTTATGACTTTTTGGAAGGCGAGCAAGGATTAGATACGCCTATACTTGAAAATGGCAGTAATTTATCAGGGGGCCAGTGTCAGCGTATTGCATTTGCCAGGGCCCTGTTGCATGACAGTGAGATCTATATTTTTGATGAAGCAACTTCTAATATTGATGTAGAAAGTGAAAATGATCTGATGAAGCTGGTGGAAGAAATGAAAGATGAAAAAACGATCCTCTTGATTTCACATCGCTTGATGAATGTTGTTAAGAGCGATCAGATCTATGTGATGGAAAAGTCAAGAATCGTTGAAAAAGGTACACATGAGGAATTGCTGGGGCAGGAAGGTACTTATAAAAATTTATGGGAGAGCCAGAAAAAACTGGAAGCCTTGAAGGGGAGGTCATTATGAAAAAAAACAGTGTGAGTGTCTTATTCAAGCTGATCGTTTTGGTCAAGCCTCTGCTTGCCTATATGGTCTTAGCCATCATCTTAGGCGTGCTTGGTTTCATCTGTGCTAATTTTTTAACTGTCGTGGCTGCTATCGGTTTATTGAAGCTCATCCGGCAGGAAGCTGTATCACAGGTCATATTTGTATTGTTGCTTTTTGCTTTTGCCCGCGGCTTTTTACGATATGGTGAACAGACTTGCAATCATTATATTGCTTTCAAGCTTTTAGCCTTGATTCGTGATCGGGTGTTTGGCGCATTAAGAAGGCTGGCTCCTGCCAAGCTGGAAGGTAAGGATAAGGGAAATCTGATTTCAATTATCACAAGCGATATTGAGCTTTTGGAAGTGTTTTATGCTCACACGATCTCACCTGTCATGATTGCCATGGTCATGATCGTTGTCATGATGATTTTTTTTGGAATCTTTCATCCTTTATTAGCCTTATATGCTTTACTGTCCTATGTCCTTGTCGGTTTTGTAATACCGTTATGGATACATCATCACTATGGCAGCTTAGGTAATCAGGTTCGTCATGAATCAGGTTTGTTATCAAGCTTTGTACTTGAAAATCTGCGTGGCCAGAAAGAAATCATTCAATATGATGCTTTCGAAGAAAAGCTTTCCCAGTTGAAAGAGCGCAGTGAACATTTATCGGTTATTGAAAAGAAAATGAAAGAGGTTCAGGCAGAAAATACCTCACTGAGTTCTTCAGCTATCATTCTTCTTTCGATCGGGATGATCATTTTCTCCATAATGCTTGTATCTGAAAGCATGCTGACCACACAACAGGCCGTCATTGTCAGTGTAGCGATGTTTTCATCCTTTTCACCGTTTCTTACGCTTGCTAATCTGGCAAGCACGATCCAACCGACGATTGCTGCTGCTTCACGTGTGTTAGAAATTTTAGACGAAAAGCCGCAGATCATTGAAAATGAAACAGGTGAAGCCATCAATGGCAAAGAAATTAAGATCGATCAGGTTTCATTCAGTTATGAACATGATGAGATATTAAAGGACGTAAGTCTTCATATATCCGAAAATGAGGTAATCGGTATTGTCGGTAAAAGCGGCAGCGGTAAGAGTACCTTACTAAAATTGCTGATGCGTTTTTGGGACAGTGATCGAGGTGAGATCAGGATCGATCAAAAAGCCATTGACCAGATCAAAACACAGTCACTACGTGATCATGAAAGCTATATGACGCAGAAAACACATCTCTTTCATGATTCTATTTTAAATAATATTAAGATCGCAAAGCTGGACGCAACTTTAGAAGAGGTACAAAAAGCTTGTAAGAAAGCCAGCATCCATGATTTTATCATGAGCCTTCCTAAGGGCTATGACACCCCTGTCAGTGAGTGTGGTGATTCGTTAAGCGGCGGTGAGAAACAGCGCATCGGACTGGCAAGAGCTTTTCTTCATGATGGAGCTGTCATGCTTTTGGATGAACCGACAAGCAATTTGGATTCATTGAATGAAAAAATTATCTTAAAGGCATTGATGGAACAGACTTCCAAGATCATCCTCTTAGTATCTCACCGTCCTTCAACGATCAGCTGGTGTGATCGGATGATTTCTATGGAAAACGGGAGAGTGAGCTGATGAATAAGAATGCTATCGTTATTCAAATGATCGATCTTTATTATAAAAAAAGAGGCGGTGTGCAGTGTGAAGAATGTGTCGAATTAAAAAAATATGCGCAATACCGCTTAGAAAAGTGTCCGTTTAAGGAAAAAAATATGTTTTGTTCAAAATGCAGCATTCATTGTTATCAGCCTGACAAAAAGGAACAAATCAAAAAAGTCATGCGTTATTCAGGTCCAAGGATGTTATTCTATCATCCTCTTCTAACGATCAGACATTTTATCGGAGGTTAATATGAAAATTGTTTATTTTATTGTCGGAGTCATTGCTTTAGCCATCGGAGCTATCGGTGCGGTGTTACCTTTGCTGCCATCATTTCCATTTCTTCTGTTAAGTGCGATTTGCTTTGCGAAAAGCTCAAGAAGGATGCATGACTGGCTTGTAGAAACAAAGATGTATAAAAAAGTGGTCGTTCCGTTAAGAGATGAAAAGAAAATGACCTTGAAAAACAAAATCAAGATCATGGTCTTAGTAACAGCTTTGATGAGCATTGGCTTTGTGATGATGGATGAAGTGCTGATCGGACAGATCGTATTAGTATGCGTATGGCTCTTTCATATGTATTATTTCATATTCAAAATCAAGACAAAGAAAGCAGAGAATCTTTAAGACTCTCGGCTTTTGTTTATATCCATGACGATCGCCTGCGGACGATTAAAGATACGTGGAATGGCAACCATCGTACCGATTCCTCTGCTGACGATCATCTTAGTGTTTCCCTTTTGATAGATACCATTTGTATATTTGGGGAAAAGACCCTGGTCCGGGGCAAATATACCTTGATTGATCAAAGGAATCTGCCATTGGCCGCCATGAGCATGACCGGCAAAGATCAGATCGATATCATGAGTATCCAACTTATCAAAGACTTCAGGCTGATGCATGAGAAGGATGTTGAAATCAGACGCGTTTCTTCTGATCGTGCTCTTGCTGACATCACCGTAGCGGATAACAGCTTCATCCAAGCCCAAGATCTTGATGTTGTCCTTGAAACATACGCTTTGATTTTTATCGAGGATGATGATATGGTTTTGAATCATCTGCTCATAAAAGGCATTTCTTTTTTCTGCCTTCATGGCCAGCTCATGATTTCCATCAATATAATAAGCAGGAATATTCGTAAGTGTTTTAAAAAAATCAACAGCATTCATATAGTTATTCCTTGCGACAAAATCTCCTGTTAAAAGAACGAGGTCTGGTTTTGTATCCTTTACGATCTTTTTTAATTGTTCAATGAATATTTGATTGTTATGAAGATCACTGATATGAAGGATCCTTAAAGAAGTTTTAATCTTTGATGATGGAAGATCATAGTGTGTGAGTTCAATCCTATAATTGCTCCAAGCATAGTAGATCAAAACCACCAATACGATCATGATTCCTGCGATAATTTCCATAAAAGACCTCCTTCATAAAGAATATTTAATCATTCCGTTTCTGAAATCAATATATTCTTTGGTATCCTTGAATATTACCATAGACCTCACAGATAAACAAATTAAAAGACTTGATTTCATAAAAGCTCTTATCGTTTATGATCATGAAAGATGAAAATGATGAAATTTATGTGATAAATTTGTAGCTTTGATTTTGCTTTTCTTCTGTTTTCTTTGAAAACATAAATCAGCTATGATATATATAAATTCTTTTTCAATATGAATGTATATTCAAGATTCACATATTCATTTTTTAATCATAAATTAGAGTGGAGGCTCTTATGACAAAAATACTTGTTTATGATGAATCAGATAACAAAATGTTGACTTTAAATCGTGATGAAAACAGTCCGATGCCTTATTCTTATGAGCGAACGTTATTAGTGAGAGAATTCCGTGGTTCTTCTCGTAGCTCTCTTTTATATACGACAACACGGGCCATGGAAGCGTGGAATGCGACAAGAAGGACCTACGGTTCGGGAATTCCGGTAGGCTATGCTTTTAAACGTATTTGGGAAGGCGGGCATGGCCAGCAGTCCCAACATTATGCAGGCGTATCCTTTGATGTCGGTCAGCGCTTAAGTCAAACTCAGCGTAATCGTATCCATCAGGTAGCAACTAATTTAGGTGTTTGGGGTTATGTAGAACCATTAAGCATGACACCGACATGGGTTCATTTTGACAGAAGATATGGGAGAGGAGCCTGTAATCCGGGCAGTGGTTATCCATTGCTTAGGATGGGGGATACTTCTACCTATGTCATTATTCTTCAGGATGCATTAAACGCTCTTGGTTATAGTACCAAGTATCTGGATGGTATCTTTGGAACACAGACACGAAATGCTTTGATTTCCTATCAACGAAACAATTCCTTAAGTGCCGATGGTATTGCCGGATGCAATACATGGCGTAAGCTTGTCAGCATGGTCGTAGGTATTGGGCGAACACCGACGGTGATCGATTGAGGTCTGAAAGGACCTCTTTTATTTATATTAAGGAAATATACTGAAAGTTGCCGGTGAAACGTGTATAATGATGTTAGTTGTCCGGGGAAAATATCATATTATACCCAAAGCAAATTAGCGATATGAGCTGTAAAAGAAAGTGCTTATCTTGGCATAAAAAGCAGTCTGTTGCGGCATGAAATTTATGATATCCCGGAAAATGATTACCGTGCTTACGTCAGTGATGGATGAGAGTATGTGCAGCATCACAGGTGGAAAATCAGTGGTCTTATGTAGCTTTTACTGAACAGATGGAACATTTGCCATAACAAACTGATGAAAAAGGCTCTGAAAGAAAGGCTTATGAAAAGAGAAATAAGTGTATTGGATGTTTCGAATCTGACGTTAGCACAGTGTGTCGAATATGCTGATCAATGGATCATGAGTAAAATTAAAGAAAGTGAGGAAATAAGATGAGTTTAGTGAAGCATGAAATTAAAACTGAGCGTAGACAGCAACTAATCAATATTACAGAAATGGTTGAAAAAGATTTAGATATTAAAGAAGGTATCTGTGTTGTTTATACGGTACATACGACTTGTGGCATCAGTGTCAATGAGAATGCCGATCCGGCTGTATGCAACGATATGATCTATGGTTATGAAAAGGTATTTCCTACCAATGATGATTTTTATCATCATGCAGAGGGAAATTCAGCGGCTCATATGAAAAGCAGTGCTTTTGGCTGTAATCAGACATTTATCGTTCATGAAGGAAAGCTGGTTTTAGGTATCTGGCAGGGTATTTATTTTTGTGAATTTGACGGACCGCGCCATCGCAGCTTTTATGTGAAGACAATTGAAGGATAGTTATTTTGTGGTAAAGACAAAAACAATTCAGGCTATTCCCGAATGAAGAAATTGAAAATGGAACGACCTTGTCTTGGGTAAGCATATCAAAGGCATTTCATTTGATTCATGATCGTATTCATACAACCAATCAACGTAAATTTCTTCAAGCTCGGGATGTAATGGCTTTGAATGCTTATATTTCTAAATATAAATAAATGACATAAAAAAAATACAATTTCTATAAAATAATTTGAAAGATTGTGCTACAATAGTAGCCATGAGCGGATTAAGTAAGTCATATTTATTGAACGGGGATATCAAAGCAGGGCTAATGAAATTGGCCCTGCCTTTAATGGTGCTCAATCTTGTCAATTCTTTATACAATATCGTTGATACCTTCTGGGTTGGTAAGATGGGAGAACTTCAGGTAGGTGCGGTAGCTTTGATCGGACCGATCATGGGATGTGGCAGTGCTTTGGTCGTAGGTCTTAGTGCTGCCGGTATTTCGATGATTTCGAGAGCTTTGGGTGCTTCAGATCAACAAAAGGCCAATGAGTATGCCACACATTTATTGGTCATAGCCATGTTGTTCGGTATTGTGATCGGTGTCGGCTGTCTTTTGTTTTCGTCTTTGATTCTTGATTGGCTGCAGACACCTGCGGATATATATCAGGATGCATCGGCTTATCTATTTGGTATTTCCTTTGATTTTTTATTTTTATTCATATTGAATATTTTTCAGACGATTCGGCAGGCAGATGGTGATGCACGAACAGCTGTTGTCTTTAATGCGATTGCTGCTATCTTGAATACGATCCTTGATCCTTTCTTTATCTTTACTATGCATATGGGTGTTCTGGGAGCGGCAATTGCTACTGTATTAAGCAAGGTCCTGGTCATGCCTTTTGTGTTCTATATTCTTTTTCATGATCGGGATCATGTTGTCTGTTCCTTTAAAAGCAGGATGAAATGGAAGGTGTTCAAGGAATTGATCTTTGTAGGTATTCCTGCTTCTTTGGCACAGTTTCTGTCTAGTTTTGGATTTGTTTTGATGAATAAATCCATCGTTGGTTATGGGTCGATCGCCATCAGTGCCTATGGTTTAGGAAATAAGGTGACTGATCTGTATTATATTCCTGTCAATGCCTTCGGAGGTGCCCTGGCGCCTTTTATCGGTCAAAATATCGGAGCTGGCAATCGTGAACGAGCAAAGGAGTGCTTTAAACAGGCAATGATCTTGACAGCGATATGCAGTGCCATCGTCATGCTGATTGGTTTATTTGCCTCCCGTTATCTTGTCTTATTGTTTGTCAGTGATGCATCGAATGAACTGATGAATCTGACACTTGAATACTGCTTCTATGTGGTTGTGACCATTTTCTTTATGGGATGGTTTCAGAATATACATGGTGTGTTCAGCGGGGCAGGAAAAACAAGGCTGATTTTATATCTTTCTACTTTCCGTTTATGGGGATTAAGGATTCCTATGATTTACTTATTTTATTATTTTACGGATCTGGGTCCTGCGGGTATCTGGTGGGCCATGGTCATCAGTAATTTTGTTACTTGTCTTGCCGGACAGTTTTTCTATCAGCAATATCATTGGCTGAATAATGATGAGATAAAGGCATAATAGAAAAGTTATGCTTTTTTCTTATCGGATATGATATAATCTTTATTATTACTGCGAAAGGAGAACAACATGGAAGAAAAAGAAATTAAAGAAAGAATAAGAAACGGAAGAAATTTTATGAAATTTAGAGCTGAAGATGAATATAGTGATTTTATGTCGGATCAGCAGTTAAAAAAACCACAGCCTCCTTTATGTAAAGAAAAAAGCAGTGAATGTGTGATTCCTCTTTCAAAGGATTTCGATGCATTGAACATCAGCAAAGACTTTACAACGATCCTGATGGAAAGAAAAAGCAGCCGTGTCTATACGCAGCATGCAATGACATTGCTTCAGCTATCATATTTATTATATATGACTCAGGGAGTCAAGGAAATCAAGGGTGAAAATTACGCCACGATGCGTACGGTACCAAGCGGCGGAGCTCGCCATGGTTTTGAAACTTACCTGATCGTTAATCATGTGGAGGGATTAAAGGCAGGAAGGTATCATTATCTTCCTTTGACGCATGAGCTGGAATATTTGGGAAGTATCGAGCAGGCGGAGGATATCATTGATGAAACGCTTGTAGGACAGAAATGGGCCGTGAAAGCAAATGTGATCTTTTATTGGTCATTTGTGGCTTATCGCTGTGAATGGCGCTATGGTATTTATGCACACCGTCCGGCTTTGATCGATGCCGGTCATGTGGGAGAGAATTTATATCTGGCATGCAGTGCATTGGGACTGGGAACCTGTTGCTTAGCGGCTTTTGATGATCATAGCTGTAATGAAACATTTAAGTTAGATGGTGAAGAAGAGTTTGTCGTCTATGCTGCACCGGTAGGAACGATCGATTAGGAGGAACAATATGAAGAAATCGATATTTAAGCGCTTCATGAAGGCTTTGATGATGGAAATACGGGAACATAGAAGTACCTTTCTTGTTTATTCGGTGCTTCGTTTAGCGGTCATCGCAGTCGGAGTATTACAATTTTTCAATGGAAATTATGAGAATGTCTTTTTGTGCATCTTAACATTGATTCTGTTTATGGTTCCAAGTTTTATCCAGCTGACTTTTAAGGTGGAATTGCCAACGACCTTGGAAATCATTATTTTACTATTTATTTTTGCGGCAGAAATCTTAGGAGAAATTGACGACTATTACCTGCTTTTCCCATTCTGGGATACGATGCTGCATACGATGAACGGTTTTCTGGCAGCTGCCATCGGCTTTTCGCTTGTAAACCTTTTAAATGACAGTGAAAAGATCCAATTCGAATTATCGCCGATCTTTGTGGTCATCGTTGCTTTCTGCTTTTCAATGACGATCGGTGTCGTTTGGGAGTTCTTTGAATTTAGTATGGATCAGCTTTTCGGGATGGATACCCAGAAGGATACGATCATACATGCCATCAATTCTGTTTCTTTAAGTGCCGATGGTTCCATGACGACCTTTAAAGATATCAGTCAGGTCATTGTTGACGGAACGGTTTTACCGATCAGCGGATATCTGGATATCGGCCTGATCGATACGATGCAGGATCTGATGGTCAATTTCATCGGAGCAGCAGTATTCTCGGTATTTGGATTCTTCTATATCAAATATAAAGGCAAGATCAATCTTGTGAATCATTTTATTCCGACAAAGAAAAGCAAGGAACGGGATTATTTGGAACAGGTCATCAATGAATGATCGTAAGGCAGAACTGACCAAGATCAGTAAATTCATTGCCATGCTTTTACGTCATAAACCTGAAACAATAGGTCTGAAAATGGATGAGCATGGCTGGGTCAGCGTTAATGATTTGATTGAAGGAATCCAAAAAAATAAAAGTAAATCATTTGATATGGCAGATTTGGAAGAAATCGTCCGTATTGATGAAAAACAGCGATATGCATTGAATGCCGATAAAACGATGATTCGCGCCAATCAAGGACATTCGATACAGGTGGATGTTGGATTGGAGAAAAGAAATCCTCCGGAAATCTTATATCATGGTACAGGTGAGAAATATGTTTCATCGATCGATCAGCAAGGCTTATTGCCCAAATCCAGATTGTATGTGCATTTGTCATGGGATGTTGATACTGCAATTAAGGTAGGCAGACGTCATGGAAAGGTCGTTGTTTATAAGGCTGATGCGAAAAGAATGGTTGACGATGGTCATGATTTTTATCTCTCTGCCAACAATGTTTGGCTGATACGAGCGGTACCGGCTTGTTATCTGAGCAAGATAGAATTATAATAAAAAAGATGATCGGATAGGCATATATATTCATTTACACTGAAAATGGGATATGGTAAAATGAGGGTGATGAATAGAGAAAAAATGAATATGTTGAAACATAGCCCTCAAAGATATAAGAATGGAGTATGATTAAGCACGAGTTTTTAACTTGTGCTTTTTTGATGTAAAGTTTGACTAAAAAATCAAGAGATCGTAGTTTTGAAATTGTTTTTGTATTGTTTCATGGAGGCTTTTTGAAAAAAATACGATCATGTAAAAAATTGTTAGGAAGGTGGATGAAGATGATGACATGGGATATGATCCTTGATATCATGATTCGTATATTGATGATAGGGGTATGTATTGATTATATAAAAAACAGATTTAATAAACTGGCGAGAACAAGAAAGATCGTAACGGCACCCATATATTTATTTTTTGCGATATGGGCTGTCTGTCATTTAATTATTGATGCGATAGAAATAATAAAATAAAAGAAGAAATCTTTTAGAAGTGATATGTTACAAAAAAGCTAACCTTTTGGGCTAGCTTTTTTATTCTCTATAAAACCACTTGCTATGCAAGTGGAGCCAAAGAAGCGATAGCGATAAAGAAAACAAAAAGCTCCTTTGCTATAATGGAGTAGGTC
>NZ_JBVAYM010000010.1:0-86262 GCF_055420025.1 Traorella sp. mt218 | reverse complement strand
AATATAAATAATAAGAAACACTGGCAACCGGAATATTTGTCATCACATTTAATCTTTTCAACAATTCAAAGATACCATCCCATGTGGCATTTCCAATCACACCATCCGGATTCATCCTCATATACGACTGTATTTCTCTTACAGCTGTCTGTGTTCTTGGACCGAATATACCATCCGGTGTCAATCTTGTCGTGATATAACCTGCATCAACAAACATATTTAAATAAGCCTGAATCTTGTTTACTGCAATTCCTTTATCTCCGAGTCGTAATACATATCTTGTGTACATTGTCATTGTCCTTTCAAACTAAAGTATGTGGAAATAAAAAAAACGGATAGGCTAATGCCCATCCGCAAATACTTTATCATTCTCATCCAAAAAATAATATACTGCCGCATACTGTTTCTTCTTAAAAGAATCAAATGTTTTCCTCGAACCAAAAGTCTGAAAAAATATTGAGATAAGGTTCATTAAGATAAAGCCAATGATAAAGCCACCTAATTCTCCCTGACCAATGATCATCCAAAATAAGACCAGTACCAATACTCCGAATAAAACGGATAATGGTAATAGACGTACACGCGTCTTTTCGATCGCATCTTCAATGAAGCTGCCTCTGGCTTCTATAAAATCTTTTACTTTAAAAGGAAGATCAAAATGATTTCTTTCATTAAGCTCATAGCATTTCAAGATACAGTAGGTCATGGCATCCTCTTGATTTCTATCTAAATAATAACGTGCCATGATCCAATAGACATAAAACAAATCCTCATCATTTCCGACAGCATTCTGACATGAAAGAACTTCTTCTTTTGTAATTCCTTTTCCTTGAAGAATTTTTTCTTGAACATTCGTTATATCCTGATTCATTTTACACCTGCTTCAAATCATTCAGAATCTTATCGATCTTATTTCCCCGTTCCAGGGAACGATCGATTTCAAAAATAAGCTCCGGTGTCTTACGAATCGTCAAACGCTTTGCCAATGCACTGCGTATAAAGCCCTTTGACTGATTCAAAGCCTTTAAACCCGCTACAGCTCTTTCTTCCTTGCCCAAGAATGAAACAAATATCTTCGCATATGAATTATCATTTGTAACCTGAACATCTGTAATGGTAATAAAACCCACCTTAGGATTTTTCAGCTCAAATTGAATAATTTCAGAAACTGCTTTTTGGACAATATGATTCATCTTGTCATTTTTAGTCATTAGACCACCTCTACCTGCTGGTCTTCATAAGCTTCTATGATATCTTTTTCTTTGATATCATTAAAGTTTTCAATCGTCAAACCACATTCATAACCGCTTGTAACTTCCTTGGCATCATTCTGGAATCGCTTCAGCGAATTTAAATTTCCTTCATAAACCACGATGCCATCACGAATCAGACGTACCTTACATCCCTTGCGAATACAGCCATCTGTGACCATACATCCGGCAATGGTTCCTACCTTGCTGACTTTGAATGTTTGACGTACCTCTGCCTGTCCGATAATCACTTCTTCATATACCGGTGCCAGCATTCCCTTCATCGCTGCTTCCATTTCTTCAATCACCTTATAGATGATATTATGCAGACGAATATCGACCTTCACTTCTTCTGCTTTCTTTCTTACATTAGCACTTGGACGAACATTAAAGCCGATGACGATCGCATTGGAAGCATTTGCCAGATCAATATCGCTTTCTGTGATAGCACCCGCTGTTGAACGGATAACATTGATCTTTACACCTTCAACTTCAAGCTTTTCCAATGAAGCCTTGACAGCTTCAGCACTTCCCTGGACATCAGCTTTGATGATGACATTGATCGACTGGATATTTCCTTCTTCGATCTGACGTGCCAAATCATCTAATGTCAGAGCGCTTGTCGCATTACGATCATGATCGATCTTATTTTGTAAGCGTGTTTCTGCGATATGTCGTGCTTTCTTTTCATTTTCAAACACCTTGAAGACATCGCCGGCTTCCGGAACATCATTCAAGCCGATAATTTCTACCGGACTGGACGGACCTGCACTCTTGATTTCACGTCCGTGATCATCCACCATCTTACGTACACGTCCTAAAGCACTACCAACAACAACGATATCACTCGTATGCAGTGTTCCCTTTTGAACTAAAAGCGTTGCCACAGGACCTCTTCCCTTATCCAGCTTGGCCTCAATGACGGTACCTGTAGCCAAACGATTAGGGTTGGCACGATAATCTTCAACCTCAGCCAATGTCAAGATACTTTCCAAAAGCTCATTGACACCTGTACCAAACTTAGCAGAAATCTTACAGAAGATCGTATTTCCGCCCCATTCTTCCGGCATGACACCATTATCTGCCAGCTCGCCATAGATACGATCCAGATTGATATCCGGCTTATCGATCTTGTTTACCGCAATAATGATCGGTGCCCCTGCTGCCTTGGCATGATCGATCGCTTCCTTGGTCTGAGGCATGACACCGTCATCAGCCGCTACGACAATGACGACGATATCAGTAATCTGAGCACCTCTGGCACGCATGGCCGTAAAAGCTTCATGTCCCGGGGTGTCCAAAAAAGTAATCTTCTTTCCTTTGACGCTTACCTGATAAGCACCTATATGCTGTGTAATACCACCAAATTCACCTGCTGTAACTCTTGATTTACGGATCGTATCCAAAAGTGTCGTCTTACCATGATCGACATGTCCCATGATCGTAACGACCGGAGGACGCGGAACCAGTGATGCCTCATCATCATCGTTTTCCTTCAGCTCTTCTTCCAGATCGCTTTCATCGACAACGACTTCTTTTGTCACTTTTACGTTAAATTCCATACATAACAGCTCTACCGTATCGTCATCCAGCTGTGAGTTGATCGTTACCATATTTCCAAGCATGAATAATACCTTGATCAGTTCACTTGAATTGCGGTGAAGCTTTTCAGCTAATTCTCCTACCGTGATCGGAGATGAATAAGTAATCTCAGTCACTTCCACCCTTTTTTCTCTTGGTGTAAAAGTCTTTTTCTGATTTTTCTTATTTTTGTTTGTGTTGGCTTTTGCCATCAATATCACCTAGCCTTTCCAGCATTTCATAATACTTTTTTTAAATCCCTCATCACATATTCCTACAGCCATCCGATTTGACTTTCCAATTGCCTGATTCAGCCTTTCAGAGCTTTCTATCGTGATCAGATCGACATCATAAAAGCTGCATTTATCCGAATATCTTTTTTTGGTATTCTCACTTGCATCCTCAGCAACGATCACAAGTGACACTCTTTTTTTGCGGATCGCATCCATCAGTTCTTCCCCGCTGATAACTTTTCTGGCACGCATCGCAAGACCTATCAGATTATATATCTTATCCATTCATAAACTCCTTCAGCTCTTCATATAAGGAGTCATCAATTTCACATTCTAAAGCTCTTGCCAGTGCTTTCTTCTTCTTTGCCAGTTCAATGATCGACGGGTCTTTTTTCAAATAAGCACCCCGGCCATTTGTTCTTCCTGTACGATCAATGACTACATTTCCTTCAGGTGTGCGGACAACCCGGACCAATTCTTTTTTCGGAAGCTGTTCCTGAGTAACAACACATTTACGCATCGGTATCTTTCTCATAATTCACCTAATCGTAATATTCATCGAATTCATCAAAGTCGATGTCATCATTGATCCAGTCATTTTCCCTCTCTTCAGCTTCACGTTTCGCAATTTCCGCTAATTCTTCTTCAGAATAAATCGGCTTCATCTCGTAATCCTTTTTCAAATCAAAAGTTGGCTTACGCAGGCTTTCTTCCTCTTCATTCTTTTCTTTATTCTTCTTTTTCTTAGGAGCAGGTGCCTGAGGCTTTGTCGTTACACCGGCAAGAGATTCAAATTTAGATACATATTCCTGCTTGCTGGCAAGATCGATATCTTCCTTGGCTTTCTTCTCTTTCGCAATACGAGCAGCTCTTTCAAGATCTGTTTCTTCTCTTTCCTTGACAGGCTCTTCTTTTACAGCTTCCTGCACATCATCTTTCTTTTCTTCTGCTGCGACACTATCAGCTGCCTCATCTTCATGGATATCGTCATATTCAATTTCATCAAAAAGCTCCTCATCAAATTCTTCTGAATTTTCAGTAGCTCTTCTCTCTTCAAAATATTTCTGCTGTTCGGCAGCACGTTTTTCTGCTAAGCGAGCCTGCAGCTCTTCCTGCTGTTTTGCATAGATTGTGCGATAATCAATACCCATCGCCTCAACCTCGCTCTCAGCTTTGATATCGATCTTGGAGTTTGTCAGTTTTACTGCAAGACGTGCGTTCTTACCTTTTTTACCGATTGCCAATGACAACTGTGAATCGGCAACGACTACCAGCAATCCTTTTTTCTCAGGATTCGGAATGACTGCCAGGATCTGTGCCGGTGAAAGGGCATTTTTGATCAGTTCGCTGACATCCTCGCTCCATTCAAAAATATCGATCTTTTCACCATGAAGCTCATCGATGACAACCTGTACACGACTGCCTCTTGGTCCGATACAAGCTCCGATAGGGTCAACATTTTCATTTTTAGAATAAACGGCCATCTTACATCTTTCACCGGGTTCACGAGCAATCTCTTTGATTTCAACGATTCCCTGATAGATTTCCGGTACTTCCTTCTCAAAAAGTCTTCTAACCAAATTTGCATCAGCTCGGCTGACAAGCACCTGTGCACCCTTGGTTTCCTTATTGACTTCACTGATCACGACACGGATACGCTGACCTTCCTTATATACCTCTCCCGGAATCTGGGCCACTCTTGGCATCAGCGCTAATGTCTTACCGATATTCACTACACAGAATTTTTCTTCCACGGATTCGATCGTACCTACGACCATATCCTCCAACTTATCGATATATTCATCATAAACCGCCTGCTTTTCAGCTTCTTTGATTTTCTGACGCAATACATTTTTAGCTAATATGACTGCTGCACGCCCAAAATCCGCAATATTGATCTCATTGGTAGAAATCGTATCCCCAATCTGAGCATCTTCCTTCAATGCCTTGGCATCCTCTAAAGAAATTTCAAATTCATCATCCTCAACGTTTTCCACGACCGTCTTCTGGCGGAAAACCTTGATTTCCCCATCACTTTCATTGACTTCTACCTCAACGAGAGCATCCGGCATTTCCACATGTTTACGATAAGCTTTTGTGAGAGCTTCTTTTAGTGCAGATGTTACAACTTCAACACTCAGCGAACGATCCTCTTCGATCGCCTGCATCGCTTTCATTAAATCTTTTAGTTTCATCTTTCAATTACCTCGTTTACTAAATTTTTACCGCAAGACGGATCAGAGAACAATCATCAATATCCACTTTGATCTGTCTTTTGAACGTCTTATCCATATACTCAATACAGCAGCAGTTATCCTCGACACTGACCAAGGTTCCTTTAACTTCATTCAGTTTTCCGATCGTCTTTTTGAATTTCGCATATACATACTTGCCCACTGCATTTTCAATTTCCTGAACATTTCTTAACTTTCGCTCAGCACCCGGTGAACATACCTCCAGCATATATTCAAAGCTGATGATGTCCATTTCATCCAGCTTAGCACCGATCACTTCGGCAACACTGGCACAAAGATCGACATCTACGCTGCCATCTTCTCTTTCAATGGCAATCTGCAGAATCTTATGCTTACCTTCATGCGTCCATGTCATGTCATAAAGTTTTACATGCATTTCGTCAAGCAATGGCAATATGCTTTCTCTGATTTTTGCTTCCTGATCCATCTTTTCTCCTTTTCTAACAAAATGAAAGTGGACTCTCGTCCACTCGTTTACTTTACAGGGATATATTAGCACACATCCCGGCTTTTTTCAAGCGATTTCATTTAATTTCTTCCTTCATGAGCGTTTTATACAGTATAGTTATCTTTGGTTAACTTTTATCTTGACACAAATATATTGCCATGATATTCTTAAGATAAAGTTAGCTAAGGCTAATTTAAAGGAGGAAAATTATGAAAGTTATATACGCTTCAAGAACAGGTAATGTTGAATCAATCGTCAGCCGTTTAGGTGTTGATGCCACAAAGATCGAATCCGGCAATGAGAGCTGTCCAGAGGACTTCGTACTTTTTACCTATACAGATGGATATGGTGATATTCCTAGTGAAGTTGAAGACTTCCTTGCTGCCAACAGTGAACATCTCAAGGGTGTCGTTGTCAGCGGTGATACAGGATATGGTGAAGCCTATTGCCAGGCTGGTGATAAAATCAGTGAAACGTATGGTGTGGAATGTCTTTATAAAGTTGAAAATGACGGAACAGATGAAGACATCGAAAATATCGGCAATCTTTTAAAGAAGCTTTAATTTATGCCTGAAAGTGCATTGACCTTCCAAGAAAAGCTTGCTTTATACAGTGCTCCGACACTGATCGGCATGAAAACAGCCAGTCTTTTCAGAATTCAAAAAAAAGACATCCCCGATTATGAAGAATGTCTTCACTATTTCAATCAGCAATTCAAAAAATATGGCATTCAAATCTGCATCCTGCAAGAAAACAAAAGCAGTGTCCTGCTTTATATCTATGAATCTGTAAGCCTTGTTCATATCCTGTCAAATCCGCTTGTCTGGGATATTCTCAAACCGTTCCATTATCCAAATCAAGATTTGACAAAAGTATTGGAGCATCTGCGCAAACGGTTATTAGAAGATGAGTTTCCACATGAGATCGGACTCTTTCTCGGTTATCCGCTTTATGATGTCATCCATTTCATGAATAAAAGCTGTAAATGTAAGCTTATCGGCCATTGGAAGGTATATTGCAATGTGAAAAATACACAAAAAACATTTTATAAATATAACTGCTGTACAAAAATGGTTCAAAAGAGAATTTCCAATGGTGAATCGATCTTCCGGCTAATTGAAAGATCAATGACTGCCAGTTAACTCATAAAACTCCTTCATGGAGTTTTTTCTTTCCAAAAGCTATAAATTCCATAATTATTCGTGAATAAATTTCGCAAGATGATATGATCTTGTCCTCATTATTTATATCTTCCATAAAATATATGATACATATAAAAGCTGTCATTCACAGCTTTTCATGATTTCATCATTTCAGCGTAATGATCATATTCACTTTCAGGAACATTCAACAGTTTCATCGCTTCATGCAGATCAATCTTCAGATTCTCCATTAATGAACATAATGATGTATAAACACCTTTCTGAAGTCCTTTCTCCATACACTTTTTCTCCACATAGGCACCATAATCACACATGCTTCTTACCTCCTCTGAGTTGGATCTCATACTTCTTTAATGCCTCGTTCTTTTTCTCATAATCCATTCCATTGTCTGCCAGGATCCTTAAAATGTTCATCGAGGTCTGTTCGCTTTCCTTATATCCTAAGTATAACACAACAATCTCCTCTTTACATATTGTGGTATTATCTTATTATCATAAAAAAACAAAAGATGCCCTGCTATATTTAAATAAAAGTGAAGAGGCATTAAAAGAAACAGTCTGTCATAAAAAAATTATGAAAGCTCGAAAGAATATAAAGCTTTTAGAAGAAATTTTATAAGTGAATATTTAAAAACTGTATGAGTGAATAAGAAATTCACTCATACAGTTTTTTTATAAATTAGGCTTTCACCCATTTCACTTATTCTTTTCCTAAAAGCTTGAACATATTCTTCTTATAGACTTCTACGCCCGGCTGATTGAATGGATTTTGTTCATTCAGATAAGTCGTCATGGCAATGGCTCTAAAGAAGAAATAAGCCATATAACCAAAGGTATGGGCACTCATATCCGGAATGGTAATCTCAAGATTTGGAACATGTCCTGTTTCTACATGGGCCTGCAATGTTCCAAGGCAAGCCATCTGATTGATCCAATGCAGTGATTTACCGGCAAGATAATTCATATTATCTAAATTCTCGCTGTCGCTTGGGAAAGTAATATCCAGTGTTGGCTTTTCCACCTTGATCAATGTTTCAAACAGACATTTACGTCCTTCCTGAATGAACTGACCCATAGAATGAAGGTCTGTTGAGAAATTGACTGAGCAAGGTAATAATCCTGTACCATTCTTTCCTTCGCTCTCACCAAACAGCTGCTTCCACCATTCCGCAACCATCGCCATCTGGGTTTCATAGGATACAAACATCTCTGCAACCTTTCCCTGATGTTCAAGAATACGGCGGCAAACGGCATAACGATAAGCAATATTTTTGCTTAAATCATCGGTATCAAGATCCTTATAAGCTTGTGCACAGCCATCCATCAATGATTGAATGTCGATGCCGGCAACAGCAATCGGCAATAAACCTACCGGTGTGATGACCGAAAATCTTCCTCCGATATCATCCGGAATGACAAAAGTTTCATAGCCTTCCTTATCTGCCATCGACTTCAATGTACCTTTATGGGCATCTGTCGTTGCATAGATATATTCATGAACCTTGTCACCATATTTTTTCGTCATATACTGCTTGATCAGACGGAAAGCTACACTTGTTTCTGTCGTTGTACCGGATTTTGAAATAACGTTGCAGACAACCTCTTTTCCTTCAATATGCTTCAGCACCTGAGCAACATAAGTTGAAGAGAATGTATTACCGATAAAAACGATTTCCGGTTTCGCATCATTATAAACGCCATTGACCATTTCAATAACGGCTCTTGCTCCTAAATAAGAACCACCGATACCGCAAACAAGAAATACATCACATTTTTTACGAATATCTTCAGCCGCTTTTAAAATACGTGCAAATTCTTCCTTATCATAGCAGTTTGGCCATTCTACCCAGCCAACAAAATCATTTCCTAAGCCTGTCTTATTCATCAGCTGATCATGATACTTGCTGACAGCTGCCTGATAATCCATAATATCTTCTTGTAAAAATGCATGATCACTACTAAATTTCAACATTCTGCTCCTCCTTATTCTGCTGTTGAATCCATTCATCTAAATGCTCTTGCAGAGTCTTAAAACCAATCACCATTTTAGGAACCTTCGGTTCTCTTGAACTCTTACGATGGGATCTGTTGGATTGTAATGCCTTTAACGAAAGACGGCATTGATTCAAAAGCGGATCATAGTCCAGGATCTTAACACGAACCCTTTCTCCGACATGGAGAAACTGTGCGACATCCTTCACATATCCCTTCGATATTTCAGAAATATGGATCAAGCCCTTTTCCCCGGAATCCAGCTGTACAAAAGCACCGTAGGGCTGTATGCCGCTAATGATGCCCTCTCTGACCTCACCAACCTTAGAATGCATGATCCACCTCCAAACTATTCCTATTATATCACAATCTTTATTTGATTTTATAAGAGTTGACAATATTTTTATCTAAATCATAGATCGTAAATACATCATTTTCTAAAACACCATAGCTCGGCACGCTTTCCATTTTCGGAAGTGAGATGCTGCCCGGATTGAGATAAAGCAAGCCATTGATCTTCTCAGCCACAGGAATATGGATATGTCCAAACAGCACGGCATCCTGTTCGCCGACCCACTTTAAATTTTCATCATAGAGATGTCCATGGGTGACAAATATCTTATAACCGTCAAAAGGAAGCATCTGATAATCAGCGGTAATCGGGAATTCCAGCACCATCTGATCCACTTCACCGTCACAATTGCCACGTACCGCAATGATCTTTTCTTTTCTTTCATTCAGCATCGCTGCCACCTTTTTAGGTTCATAATTAGCCGGCAGGTCATTACGCGGTCCATGATAAAGTATGTCACCTAAGACTATCAGATAATCACCATCCTCATCAAACATCTGCAATACCTTTTCAAGATTGGCACTGCTTCCGTGAATATCCGATACGATATAATATTTCATTTAAATTCCTCCCATCTGTCTATGATTGAAGAAAGCCGGTCGATTTCATGGTCCGGTATGACCGCTGAATCATTGATGATATGCTTAGGATTAAACCAGACACTGATACATCCGCTTTCCACCGCTCCGTTCATATCTGCACTTAACGAATCACCAATAAAAAGCACTTCCTTTGGAGAAACGTTCACACTCTTAAAAATCGCATCAAAATAAGCAGGGTGAGGTTTCGCATAACCCACTTCTTCAGATATGAATATATATTCAAAATATTTCTTTATTCCTGCTTTTTCAATCCTTCGATACTGAATTGAAGCAGTTCCGTTTGAAGCCAATGCCAGTTTTGCTTTTTTTGAACACCACTCAAGAATTTTTACGCTGTCTTCTAATAAAATAGCCTGTTCAGAAAGCTTTTGAGGAAACAATGCATTGACTTTCTCAACATCAAAATCAAGCCGGCTTTCCTTTTTCAATTCTTCAAAACGGATTCTTTGCAAAGCATACCGTTCAACTTCTCCCTTTTCAAGCTTTTTCCATAATGCTCCATTAATTTTTTTATAAAGGAGATAATCGTCCATACTTGCTTCAATATTTTCTTCCTTCATCGTTTCATAAAAAGCAATCTCTTCCCCTTTATGAAAATCCATCAACGTATCATCTAAATCAAAGCAAATCAACTGAATCATCGAAACTTCTCCTCTAACCTTTCTTCCACATATTTGCTGACAAAACAGCTTAAATTTCCATGATGCATCGCAATCTCCTTGACCGTTGAGCTGGAAACAAAGGAATACTCCGGCTTGCTTAGAAGAAATAATGTTTCGATATCACTCTCAAGCATCATATTTGCTGTTCCTATCGATACCTCATATTCATAGTCACTGGTGGCACGGATTCCTCTTACCATGGCGCTTACACCTAATTTTTTTGCCATATGGACCGTTAATCCGCTTCCTGCCAACACCTTTACATTTTTTAGATGAGCCGTTTCCTTTTCAATCATATCAATACGTTCTTCCTCACTAAACAGAGGTTTTTTTGCGGCATTCACCATGATGACGACATAGACCTCATCAAAAAGCTTGCTGCAGCGCTCAATGACATCAAGATGTCCCTTTGTTACCGGATCAAACGTTCCCGGAATCATTGCTTTCTTCATATACTTTCCTCTCATAATAACTGATTTTCGTAATGCCGTAGCATACGCTCTTATAACGTCTTAAATCAGCAATTTCTTCTTTAAATTCATCTTCTTTTCGGCTTTCAACGATCAGGATGCCATCCTTGCTCAATAATTTTCTGTCTGCAAGCATCTTGATCAGCTTTTCATTTTGCTGTTTGGCATAAGGCGGGTCAAGATAGATCAGATCATATTCACCGCTTAATTCATCCAAATGCGTCATTACATCCTTTTGATGCAGATGATACTGTTCTTCAAGCTTGAAGCGTTTTACATTGGATCTTATGCAGGCACAGGCCTTAGGATCAATTTCAAAGCCATCCGCCTCATCCATACCTCTGGAAAGTGCTTCAAAACCGATATTACCGCTTCCCGCATAACAGTCAAGCATCCTTCCGCCATAAAAATAAGGCCCTATGGATGAAAATATGGCTTCTTTGATACGATCGGCCGTCGGTCTTGTTTTGTCACCCTCCATCGTTTCAATTTTCAGTGAACGAAGCTTCCCGGCAATTATTCTCATAAGCCTTCCCTCTCACGATTCTCTCTGGCTATCGCTCCCTGTGCAATACCGATTGCTGAACAGATACTGAAAAGCGAACTGGCACCGGAAGAAATAAACAGAAGTGGAATACCGGTCAGCGGAATCAGTCCCGTCACCCCGCCAACATTGAAGACAAAGTGAATGAAAAGATACATGGCTGTACCGATATATAAAATTTTATAGTCTTCCCTTTTTGACATCAAGGCATATTTAAACAAACGATAGATCAAGATGCTATATCCGCCTAAAACAACTAAAAAGCCGGTAATTCCAAATTCTTCAACAGTGATGGCCAAGATATAGTCAGTCATGGCCGCCGGCAGATATTGCATTTTCTGGATCGATTGTCCAAATCCTACACCGCTCCAGCCACCTGTCGCAAAAGCATACAGCGAATTGATCAGCTGCAAGCCGTCACCATATTCATCCAGCCATGGATTTGCGGCCATCTTGAATCGGTTGATCATATAGCTTTCCAAAGGAAGCTTTTCAAGCAAGGCAATCCCGGCATCGCTTGCCAAAAAGACGACGGCCAAACTGCCAAAGATCAAGATGCCTCCGGCAACTTTTTGAAACTTTTTTAAGCTCGGATGTGAAGGAATCAGAAGACATACGGCGCAGATCAAAGATATAACGATGAGCGAACCTGTATCATTCTGAAGAAAAATCACGATTGCCGCGATCATATAAAATGAAAGCGGAATCTTCACGATGCTCCAGCAGTCGAGCTTTCTTCGCCGTACCCGTTCAATGATGCACGCCATCACCACGATCATGAACACCTTCATAAATTCACTTGGCTGCAGCGTAATCTGCCCCAGCCCCGGAATGCTCAGACGGATCCAGCTTTTTGCACCTCCGGCAGCATCAAAAAACAGACAGGCAATCAGCATGACAACGATGAGGAAACCGATCGGACGGATCCATTTCATCGCTCTTTCCATCGTAAAATGGTTGGCAAAGAAAACCATTGCGAAATAGCTGACAAGCACGAACAGGACCTGTTTCACGATCGTTCGTATGACGATCGTATTATTTGTCGTACCTCCCGATATCGTTTCTCCGACACTTGTAGATGCGACCATCAAAGTTCCCAGCACGATCAAAACTATGACGCTGGCATGAATCAGCCGATCATATTTTTTGGGCATGTTGAATTTTATTTTGCGCATCAAATCGCCTCCTGTTTCATTTTACACAATTTTATAAATGAATGGAAGAAAAAGATTCTTTTCAAGTACATCAAAATATTATAAAATAGAAAGACAGAGGTGAATAAATATGTTTTTTAAAGCAGAAGAAATCATTAAAGATAGTGATCATCTGATTCGTGAAAAATCAAAACCGGTAGAATTGCCGTTAAGTGAAGAAGATAAAAAATTGGCCTTAAAGCTGCTGAGTCATGTGAAATGTTCCCAAGATCCCGAATTAAGCGAAAAGGAAAATATTCGTCCCGCAGTTGGGATCGCCGCCGTTCAGGTCGGTGTTTTAAAACAGCTTCTTGGCGTCTGCATTCCGATGGGTGAAGATAAGGAAGATATCGAGCTGGCATTAGCCAATCCGAAGATCATCTCCAATTCTGTACAGATGGCTTACCTTAAGGAAGGCGAAGGCTGTTTGTCCGTAGAAGATGAACATGCCGGCTATGTACCGCGCAGTGCCCGTATCAGAGTCAGAGCCTATGACTGTATACAGGACAAAGAGGTCATCTTCAGATTGTCCGGTTATCCGGCCATCGTCTTACAGCATGAGATCGACCATTTCAGCGGTATTCTCTTTTATGACCACATCAATCCTGTAAATCCGTGGCAGCCGATCGAGGATGCTATCGTCATCGAATAAAAAAATGCAAATGCTACATTTTTTTCCTTTGATGTGTTATACTATGAGTAATCAAGTGCTAGTGAAAGGAGATATTAATGAAACAATATGATAAGACGGCACTAAGAGAAAGCGGGAAAAATACTTATAATAGAGTCGCACCGAAAAAAACAGATACGTTGATATTTGCTTTGGGCGGTTTAGGCGAAGTTGGTAAAAATATGTACTGCATCGAGCACGAGGATGAAATACTCATCATCGATGCCGGTGTGCGTTTTCCTGAAGAAAGCTTGCTTGGTGTTGATTATGTAATACCTGATTACAATTATTTGGTCAGAAATAGATATAAAAGAAAAGTACTTTTAATTACGCATGGTCATGAAGACCATATCGGCGGAATTCCTTTTCTGTTGAAAACGGTTGATATCGAAGCGATTTATGCACCGCGTTTTGCAGTTGCGCTGATCAATCGGAAATTAGAAGAAAGAAGAATGCTGAAGCACTGTAAGATCATCGAGATCAATGAAGACAGTGTGGTGAATACAAAGCATTTCCGCTGCGGTTTTTTCAATACGACCCATTCGATTCCCGATTCATTGGGAATTATCGTAAATACACCTAACGGACGTGTCGTTACGACCGGGGACTTTAAATTTGACCTGACACCTGTTGGTACTAATTCTGATTATCAGAAGATGGCTTATTTAGGAGCTACCGGTGTTTCGTTATTGATGAGTGATTCCACGAATTCCGGTATCGAGGATTTTTCTATTTCGGAAAAGAAGGTATCTGAGGCTATCTTTGAAATCTTTAAGAAAACGCAGGGACGTTTGATCGTCGCAACCTTTGCCAGCAATGTGCATCGTGTGGAACAGATCTTATCCTGTGCGGTTTCTTGCGGAAGAAGAGTCTGTATCTTTGGAAGAAGCATGGAAAATGTGGTTACGATTGCCCGTAAGCTGGGATGGATCAAGGTGCCTGACAGCTATTTCCTCACGCCTGAGGAATTAAATCATACGCCTGAGGATAAGATATGCATCATCTGTACAGGAAGCCAGGGTGAACCGTTAGCGGCCCTAAGCCGTATTGCTCAGGGAACACATCGTTACATCAAGCTTATGCCGAATGATACGATCGTTTTCTCCAGCAATCCGATTCCGGGCAATGGATCAAGCGTCAACCACGTGATCAATAAATTATTCAGAGCGGGTGCAAATGTACTGACCAACTCTATCTTTAATAACCTGCATACAACGGGACATGCTTCCCAGGAAGAGCAGAAGCTCATGTTACAGCTGATCAAACCGAAGTATTTCATGCCGGTACATGGTGAATATAAGATGCTTCGTCAGCATAAGCAGACAGCGATTCAGACAGGTATCCCGGAAGAAAAGATCTTTACCTGTGCCAATGGTGATGTACTGATCCTGCGCAATGAAGAGGTCTTTGAAACGAGCTATCGTATTCCTGCTGATGATATTTATGTAGACGGCAATGATATCAGCGGATTAAGTACCGCGGTATTAAAAGACAGAAAGATCTTAGCGGATAATGGTATGTGCTCTGTGATCGTATGTATCGATTCCAGAACGAATTCCATTCTTTGCCGCCCTGTGATCGTATCCCGTGGTTTCGTGTTCATCAAGGATTCACAATCACTCTTGAAAGAAGCCGAAGTAGTGGTCTACAATGCCTTAAAAGAAAAAATGCAGTCAAAGATCACCTTCAACGATATCAAGAATACGATCCGCGGCTCATTAGAACCATTCCTCTACAATAAGACGCATCGTAATCCGATCGTGATTCCGGTCATTCTGAATTCAAAGGAAGCCATGGCTCAGATGCAGCAGGCACGTGCCGCAAAGGCCACTCATGCCACTCACAAGAAGGAAGCTTAAAAACTCCTTCTTTTTTCTAAAAAAGCTTAACAGATATCGGGAAAGAATGTAAAATAGAGATATGAAAAAAATTTTAAAAGTTTTAGCTGTCTTATTTCTGATAGCTGCACTGGTCGCTGCCTTTATCTTTTATAGCACGAATGTCAGCGTAGCCAATGTCACCATCGTCAATCAAACGATTGAAAGCAATAAGATCAGCAGTGAAGCAAGTAATCTGAAAATTGCTTTTATCAGCGATATTCATTATAACCATTTCATGAACTATGAGCGTTTGGAAAGAATGATCGAAAAGATCAATGCCAATAAACCTGATATTATTTTATTTGGCGGTGATTTATTTGATGATCCTTCAAACTATCCCCCAAGTGAAGAAGCACAGCAGGAGCTGATTACCTTATTAAAATCACTACAAGCGGATCTAGGTAAATTTGCGGTATCAGGTGAAGAGGATCATGATCCTGCTGTCAGCGACATGATCGAAAATCTTTTATATCAGGCAGATTTTGAACTATTGACAAATGAACATCTAATGATTACGAAAAATAACGTTACTGCGGTAAATCTGATTGGCATCGATTCACAAATAGGGGGCAATCCGGATATATCCCTTGCCTTTGAAAACGTTGATACAAGTGCCTATACGATCGTTTTGACGCATGCACCGGATATTGTCAGCGAATTGCCGCTTAACAATATCGATCTGGTCCTCGCCGGACATTCTCATGGCGGACAAATTGCTCTGCCGTTTATCGGTGCTCTTTCGAAAAAGGAAGGAGCCATCGTATATTCCAGTGGTGAATATACGATCAATCAGACCAAGCTGATCGTTTCCAACGGGCTTGGAACTACAGAAAGCGACATCAGGATCTTTGCCGATCCTCAATGTCATATGATTCGCTTAACAGCAACAGGAGGTAAATGATGGAATCAAGAAAATTCAACAACAAAATCGTCGTAAGACTGGATAAGGGAGAAGAAGTCATCGCTTCTTTGACTGAAATCGTCAAGCAGTATGATGTCAAGCTGGGAAATGTTCAGGCTTTAGGAGCTACCAACCATGTAAAGATAGGACTTTTCAACATTGAAGAAAAGAAATACTATTCCAGAGAATTGGATCAGGATATGGAAATCACATCCTTGATCGGTAATATCACCAGAAAAGATGGTGAAGTATATCTGCATTTGCATATCAATGTCGCAGACGGCAATCAAAATGTTTATGGCGGCCATCTAAATGAGTGTGTCATTTCCGCAACCTGTGAAATGTTCATCGATGTCATCGATGGTGAAGTTGACCGTGTATTTGATGAGAATGTGGGCTTAAATCTTTTTAAATTCTAAGCTCCCTTAAAAAGGAGCACCCTGTCAAAGAGCGGGGGTCGTAAGAAAGTAATATCGTATTTTTGCAGGAACGGCATGGCTTCGGTCATGCCGTTTCCTCCTTCATCAGTTCATTCAGCGGGATAAAGCCCACAAGGTCATAGGAAATGCGGATGTTCTGCCGCCGTTTGCCGCTGCTCTTGTCGGGAGCTTCAATATAAACTCCCTTAACAAGTTCCCGCAGAGCATACGGGGTAAGCTCGTCCAAATCCTTGTATTTGTGTACCCTCTGGATAAACTGCTCCAAATTTTCAATCTGTCGTTCCTGTACTTCAATATCCTGCTGCAAGGTCTGGATTTCCACTTTAAGCTGCTCCTGCTCGGTTTCGTAGCTTCTGCTCATCATGGAAAATCGTTCATCGTTGATGCGTCCCGCCACATTGTCCTCATAGATGCGGATAAACAGGCGGTCGAGCTCTCCCATGCGCCGCTGCGCCTGTTCCAGACGCTTGACGCTTGCACAGATTTTTTCCTCGCTGGACAGCAGAAGCTTGTGTTCCATAACTGCCCGGAAGTGATTCTCATACCGTGTCACATAGAAGATGACCGCTTTCATGTGCATCCAGACCAAATCTTCCAGAACGACTGCCCGGATGAAGTGAGCTGAACAGCTTCCCGTATTACTTCGGTAGTTGGCGCATACAAAGTGATCCTGTCGCTTTTCAAAGTAGTTGGTGGTGCAGTAGCGCATTTTTGCTCCACAATCAGCGCAATAGACCATGCCGGAAAACAAGCTGCTTTTGCCTGTCTTTGTCCTGCGATGCCGCTGCTGACGGATTTCCTGCACCTTGTCAAAGACCTCCTGCTCAATGATCGCCGGATGGGTGTTGTAGAAAACCGCCTGTTTTTCAATGGGCGTCTCTCTCTGTTTCTTATCCCAGATGGAGTTGGTGTAGGTCTTGAAATTGACGGTGCATCCCGTGTATTCCCGCCGTTCCAGAATGTGAACGACCGTGTTGGTGTTCCAATGGTACGGATCGGCGGTTTCCGGGCTGGGTGTCTTGATGCCCTCACGCTTCTTATAGGCTGTGGGATTAAGTACCTTTTCCTCCTGCAAGAGCTTTGCAATCTGCATCGGGCCTCGCCCTTCCATGCACAGCTTGAAAATGCGCTTGACTACCAACGCCGCCGCTTCATCCACGACCCACTTTGTCTTTTCCTCCGGGTCTTTACGGTAGCCGAATGGAACATTGACGGTCAGAGGAACGCCGCGTTCACCCTTTGCCTTATTGACAGCACGGATCTTGCGGCTGGTGTCTTTGGCGAAAAACTCGTTGAACCAGTTCTTGATGCCCGCAATGTCGCTGTCGGTGCTGTTGGGGTCAATGGTATCGAAGTGGTCGTTGATGGCAATATAGCGCACATTGTACTTCGGAAATGTGAAGTTGATATACAGCCCTGTCAGCGAGGAATTACGCCCTAGTCGAGACAGGTCTTTCGTACAGCAAACCGCCACTCTGCCCGCTTCGATTTCCGCAAGCATGGCTTGAAAGCCGGGACGGTCAAAGTTCGTGCCACTATACCCATCGTCCACGAAAAAGGTCGGGTTTGGAAAACGGTGCTCCTTTGCGTATTGGAGCAGGATCATTTTCTGAGACGAGATTTGTCAAGGTTATTTTCTCCCGCTGAATACAAATGTCCAACTTTACTGTGAATAGCTCAGATATAATAAACACAGAGCCGCAGAATGGCCAGGGTTGCCATCACCGCCGCAATGATTAGGATGGTGTTTCGGTTTTCTCCGGCCACTCCGATGTCAATCATACTGGCCAGGGCAGTAGGCAGCAGCATGGCTGTCACAGCGGAGAGCAGCATCAGCGCCAAGAGGGCGGCCACATGCTTTCCGCTGAGTTTTACACGGGAAAAAATCGTACCCATAGTTTTCCTTTCTGCTCGTCGTACTCGCATTTTAGCTTGACAGGGCAAATAGCAAATGATAGTATAAATGAAACGATAGTATCATAGATGCTATGAATATCACAGAAGCAGGCGTTGTCAATAGTCCGAGCGAAAGTGGAACAAATGACAATCCTTGTTTCAATGATACGCAATTAAAGGAGACGTTTCTTATGCGAAGGACAACGGCTACAACAGACTATCTGAAAGAATGTATGGGTACAGCGTTGCTGGAACTAATGAAAGAAAAACCCATTGAAAAAATCAGTATTGAGGAGATGACTGCCAAGGCAGATGTAGGTCGCTCCACTTATTTCCGTTATTTCAAAAGTAAAGATGAAGTTCTGTCTTTCAAAATCACATGTCTGTGGAAGCGCTTTTCCGACGAACACGGTGCTACCAACTTCGCCACTGGTAGTTATGACGGCATCAGGCTGTTTTTTGAATTTTGCCTTTCCACTCGTCCTATTTGTGATCTGCTCTACTCAGCTGATCGCCAATATGTGATTCTAAACTTCTATTTACAAGAAGCGGCATCCATTGTCGCTAATGCCGATGCCAAAACGCACTACTTTATCCAATTTATTACATATGGATTGTTTGGGCTTATGAATGCGTGGGTATTACGAGGCTATAAAGAAACCCCACAGGAAATGGCACAAATAGTTTGCGATTGGGAAGCATCTTCGGAGGAGAAATAACATAGAGGGGGGTAAACATATGGGAAAAATCATTCGACGCATTCTAACAATTATTCCAGCGGTGGCTTTACAATCGCTCTGGCTTTTGCTGTTGATGAAATGGCTGACCCCTTACGCACCGATTATTGTGTCACTGCTTTCCGTTGCAGCGTTTTTCTTGGTGGTATTTATTATTATAAAGAGAGATGAAACCGCTTATAAATTGCTTTGGCTGCTGGTTATTCTGTCACTACCTTTGGTAGGAGCGTTACTATATCTGCTCTTTGGAAATAAACGGACGACCCGCCCTCTAAAAAGGCGCTTGCAGCAAGTTCAAAAGAGTTGCAATCCGCAGCCTCTTCCAATAAAAGAAGCGCCCTTTGACGGCGAAAAACGCATGGGGCAAACAGTGCGGTGGCTGGAAGAAAAAACGCAATATCCGATGTGTGCAGTTGAGCAGGTTCGTTACTATCCGTTGGGCGATAATATGTTCCCTGATATGCTTGCCGATTTGAAAAATGCAAGAAACTCGATTTACGTAGAATACTTCATTATTGAGCCGGGGCATATGTGGGACGCAATCGTGAACGAACTGGAAGTAAAAATGGAGCAGGGCGTTGATGTACGTGTGATATACGATGATCTTGGCAGTATTTCTTCGTTCAATTTCAGTAATGTCCGTGAACTGAAAAAGAAAGGCATTCCATGTATTCCTTTTAATCCTTTCCTTGCCTTAAAAGGAACTGCAAACTATCGCGATCATCGCAAAATGCTGATTATTGACAACGAAGTTGCTTATAGCGGAGGTATCAACTTATCAGATCGGTATATCAATTTGGAACATCCCTATGGACACTGGAAGGACACAGGCTTTCGGATTACTGGTGAGCCAGTAAAAAATTTTACCCATATGTTCTTGACCTTTTGGAACGCATTTTCGCTGGAAAAAGAAGCAGGACAGCTTGCAATGCCCACATATCCCAAAAGGTATCCTGCGCCGCCGCACACATTTGATGGTTATGTGCTTAGTTACTACGATTCGCCCCTTAACCATGAAGCTACCAGTAATCAGCTCTTTATTGACTTGCTTTCTCAAAGCACGGATTACGCATGGTTTTTTACACCGTATCTTATGCTTGGCGATGACTTGATGGATGCAATGATTTCCGCTGCTCAACGTGGTGTAGACGTGCGGATCATTATGCCCGGCATCCCTGATAAGAAGCTGATTTTCCGTATGTCTCGGAGCTTTTATCAGGTGTTGCTGACTGGCGGCATCAAGATTTATGAGTATACTCCCGGCTTCGTTCATGCAAAGAGCTTTGTATCAGACGACAAAGTTGCGACGATAGGAACTGTCAATCTGGACTACCGCAGTCTCTTTCTCCACTTTGAAAACAATTCGTTCTTTTATCGTTCCAGTATTATTGCAGCAATAAAGGACGATTTCATCGCTACACAGGCAAAATGTAAAGAGGTAAAGCCCTATGATATGAAACATTATTCGCGCCGCTGGGTCGTAGATGGTGTCCTTCGTATTTTCGCACCGCTATGTTGAGGTTTTTATGAAGCATTTTCTTATGTGTCTGCTATATATCGCGGCGTTAGGGGTTCTCTCCTTTGTAGTGGGGCGCTTGATCCCGAAGCATTGGTTTCACGCCGATCGTTTTCCTTGGGTCTGCCACCCGGCAGAGCAAAAACTATGGAAGCGGCTTCATGTTCGGAAATGGCAGGCAAAGATCCCCGATATGAGCCGCATATTCGTTAAAATCATGCCGGAAAAGAAACTGACAAAGGAAAACTATGAGAACTTGCCGCGCATGATAGAAGAAACTTGCGTGGCAGAGTGGACACATATTCTGTTGTCTATCGCCGGTCTTGGACTGCTGAAAATATGGTCCGGTGTTGGCGGGGTATGTATAACGATTATCTACATTGTGCTGGGTAATTTGCCGTTTATTGTTGTCCAGCGCTATAATCGCCCACGCCTGCAAAAGCTGTTTGCTATGCAGCAAAGGAAAAAATAGGAGATTCAAATGCAAACACTAATTCTAAGCTGCAACACTGGCGCAGGGCATAACTCCTGTGCGCAAGCAGTTCAGGAAGCCTACCACTCTCGCGGAGAAATCTGCAATATTACAGATTCTTTGCAGTTTATTTCAGAAAAAGCATCCACGTTTATTTCTAATTGGCATACCCGAATTTACCGCCATGCTCCAAGGCTTTTTGATGCTGGGTATCAGCGTGTGGAATCTCACGAAGATATTTTTTGTGAGGGAACGCCGATCTATAAGCTACTTTCCTCCGGCGCAGAGCGGATGTATCAATACATCCGCTCTGCAGGCTACGATAATATTATCTGTACTCATGTATTCCCAGCCTTGGCGTTGACAGAAATGCGCCGACAGCACCCATGCTTACAGCTTGTAACGAGCCACATTTCTACAGACTATACCTGCGCTCCCTGCACAGCGGATTCTGCGCTGGACTGGTATTTCATTCCGTCCACTTCGCTGTTAGGTGAGTTTGAACAATGTGGACTTCAACCTCAAAAACTGATCGCCAGTGGAATCCCTGTGCGGCAGCAATTCTACCAGCGTGTGTCACAAGAAGCAGGAAAAGCCAACGCCGGAATCTCTCCTGCTCATCAGCATATTTTAATGATGTGCGGTAGCATGGGCTGCGGTCCAATGGAGGAGATTATATCGTATCTCTGCCCTTACCTCACAACAGAACAAGAACTTAGTGTTGTATGCGGCACAAATGATGATTTACGCAAAAAACTCCAAAAAAGAACAGAAAAGTATTCTCAAGTTCATGTTCTGGGAACCGTCAATAATGTGCCGCAGCTCATGCAAGCCTCAGACCTATTCCTGACAAAGCCCGGAGGTCTAAGTACATCTGAGGCAATGGCGGCAGAGTTACCAATGGTGCTTATCGATGCAGTGGCTGGCTGCGAGACACATAATCTGAATTTTTTTCTGCGTAATGGAATGGCCATTACAGCCAATACGCCAAAAGCAATCGCAGACACCACAATAAAAACGCTAAATGCCCCAGTGCTTCTTTCTAAAATGCGCGCGGCAATGCGGTCGCAGACGGAATGTACGGCAGCCGATAAAATCTATGAATGGATATACAGTCATGCAAAGTAATCATATAAAGCCGGAAGTTAATTACCGTGAGTTCCGCATCCATAAACTTAATACACCTGAATTTTCTCACGTCAGGCTATTGCTTTACTGGCCAATTTTCGGCTTGCTGTTTTTGTTTCTTGAGCGGTTGCAACCGCAACGAAATTACTATCCCGTCTATTGTGGACTCGATGATATAATACCATTTTGTGAATGGGCGTTGATTCCGTATCTATTTTGGTTTGTCTTTCTAATCGGTACGTTGGTTTATACTTTTTTCGTCGATGTACCTGCATTTCGGCGTATGATGTATTTTGTGATAGTCACCTATACGATCACGGTTTTGATTTACCTGTTCTTTCCAACCTGCCAAAATTTGCGGCCAGAAGCATTTGTACGCAATAATCTACTTACACGCTTTATTGAATTATTCTATAGTTTCGATACCAATACAAATGTTTGCCCCTCACTTCATGTAATAGGCTCCGTTGCCGCGATGTTTGGGTTATGGGATTGCAAGGCGCTCCAAAGCGTCGGATGGAAAATCGCTGCTACATCAATCGCCGTGTGTATCAGTCTCTCCACCGTTTTTATGAAACAGCATTCTATCATGGATGTTCTCGCTGCATTGCCAGTCTGTTTCTTTGGTTGGTGGATTGCCTATAAGATACTCCCCAATAATAAAACAAACCGATTTCTTACGAGGATGTAATCATGGATAAATCCTACAAAAAACCGCTTCTACTAATCACGTTTGGGGTGATCTTATTTGCGGCATTCAACAATCTAAACTATGTTGCCAACTTTCTAAAATCGTGTATTGGCTTGCTCGCTCCGATTTTATCAGGCCTTTTGCTGGCCTTTGTTCTGAGTGTACCCGTGCGCGGACTGGCAAAGAGGCTTCGACGAAAGCTGACTAAAGCTACAGATCGGCAAATAGACATGATAAGCCTGTTACTGACGCTGATATGTGTTATTGCGATTATTGCTCTTCTGTGTGTAATTGCGATTCCACAGCTCACTGCATCTGTAAAAAGCATTGCTGCTCTTGTTCAAGAAAAATGGCCTGACTGGGTCGGCTTATTGCAAAGATACGGCATTGACACAGAGAAACTGTCGGCACATTTCGCTACGCTCGATTGGAAATCTATTCTGCAAAGCATTTCGAGCGAAATGAACACAGTGATTTCCTCAGTTGCCAATGTTGCTGGCTCTACGGTATCTGCGATTGCTGATGTTGCAATTTCACTTGTGATCACATTCTATGTGCTAATTGGATGGCGTGAATTGAGCAGTCAAAGCAAACGGGCACTGTATGCCTACTGTAAGGAATCCGTTGCAGATAGAATTTGCCATATTTCGAAACTTGCACATGACACCTATGCGAAGTTTCTTTCTGGTCAGTGTGTCGAGGTTATGATTCTTGGAACATTGATCTTTCTTTCGCTTTCTGTTGCAGGGATTCCATATGCGGGGCTAACAGCCGTTTTAACTGCCGCCTTTGCATTCGTTCCTTATATTGGAGCATTTCTCTCCTGCGCTTTCGGCATTTTATTTACTTTATTGGCGGCTCCGAACAAGGCGCTCCTATGCTTTATCGTCTATCAGGCAACTCAGTTTGTTGAAAATCAGTTCATCTATCCTCACGTCGTGGGAAACAGTGTAGGGCTATCCCCATTCTGGACGTTGTTGGCGGTTTTGCTGGGCGGTAAACTGTTCGGTGTCCTTGGCATGATCTTCTTTATTCCGTTAATGGCTCTTGTATCTCAGCTTCTACACGAATCAATCGAACGGCGGCTGCATACCCGCAAACCGGAGCTGTCCAATGTACAAAACAACTCAGACGAGAATACAGACATATCTCAATGATGTAGCAGGCGTTCGAATAGTTTGTGCGTTTATTGACGATAATCGTCTGGATGAACAGATCCGCCAGGCAGTTCTTTCATTGGAAACAAAATGGACAGAAAAAGAAATTGGTTTTCAGGTAGAATTGGAGGAAGTTAAATATACTGCGAATGAAGGACTTTTTATGCATATCTGGATAAATCTTTTAGATAATGCGATTAAGTTCAGCCCTTCAAAGGGGACAATTACGATGTTTCTGAAACAAGAACAGGATTCTGTTAAGTTCATTCTGGAAGATGAAGGACCAGGAATAGAGGATGATGTAAAATCCAGAATATTTGACAAGTTCTATCAGGTAGATGGATCTCATAAAGCAGAAGGAAATGGCCTAGGTCTTGCACTTGTAAAACGGATTGTAGATAGTGCCGGAGGAACAATCAAAGCAGAAAACCGTGAATATGGTGGATGCAGATTTGTTATAGAGCTGCCAAAGCAGAAAGATGAGATTATCTAGTTTTAAGATAAATTAGAAGATGGGAGTATTTATATGACATTTTATCAGGAGTTGCAGTTAAATCAGGCAGGTTCTAAAAACCTGTTGAAAAAGAGTGAAACACTAAAAGAAAAACTATATCATATGTGGGTATATCTGGTGAAGATAGCTGCTACAATGGCATTTTGTTTTTTCTTTGTTAGTATTTTCAGCATCCTATTTGGAAATGAGAACAGCATTGTAGGTGTAGTAGTCTTATTATGTCTCATGGTGTTTAGGAATGCGGATCTGGGGATCCACACCGGACAATCTACGATGCTTTTGGCTTTGTTCTTTGTAATTATGACTGTATGTCCGCATTTAGCAAATCAGTTTTCACCGGTATTGGGAATGCTGTTAAATATTGCGGCACTGGCTGTGTTGATTCTGTTCGGATGCCATAATCCATCCATGTTTAATCAATCTACATTGGTTCTTGGGTATCTGCTGCTATATGGTTATGATGTTACGGGAAAAAGCTATCAGATGCGATTAGTCGGAATGGCTTTAGGTGCAGCACTTACCTGCTTCGTATTTTATCGAAATCATAAAAACAGAACTTATAAAAGAAATCTGAAAGATCTGATACAAGAATTTGATATCACTTCTTCCAGAACAAAATGGCAGATATGTCAGATTTTATGCGTACCGATTGTCCTTTGCATTGCAGAACTTTGTAATATGCCACGTGCAATGTGGGCTGGTATTGCGGCCATGTCCGTGATTTTGCCGTCTATGGAAGATATGCACTACAGAGTCCGTAAAAGGATTGTCGGAAATATTGCAGGTGTTATATGTTTTACAGTATTATATTTTCTGCTTCCTTCGTCAATCTATGCATATATAGGAATTCTTGGTGGAATCGGTGTAGGATTTTCAGCACAATATGGCTGGCAGGCAGTATTTAACACATTTGGTGCTTTAGCCATTGCTGCAGAGACATATGGACTACAAGGAGCGGTTAGTCTTAGAGTGAGTCAAAATGTTTTTGGTGTTGTGTTTGCTTTAGCATTTTGTGTTATATTTTATTGGTTTATGCCTAAAAAAAAGGAAAGTGAGGTGACCGTACATGCAGAGTGAAGTGAATCAGAAAGAAAATTTGAATAGAATTATTACGGTTCCTAATCTTCTTTCTTTTTTCGGCTTTGTCTGATTCCGGTAATTATATGGAGTTATTGTGTAAAGAAAAATCCTCGAATGAATGCAGGGAAGTGACCGAAAAGTACCGCACAGGACGGAGTGCATATTTATGGCTCGGACAGTTGTTTATGAGATTGTTTGCAGGACTATTATAGCAGAAAGAAGAGGTGTTCGATATGTGTACAGCAGCAACTTACAAAACAAAAGATTTTTATATGGGCAGAACGCTTGATTATGAATTTTCCTATGGGGAACAGATCACGATAACGCCAAGAAATTACGAATTTGATTTCCGGTTTGCCGGGAAGATAAAAAGCCATTATGCTTTGATCGGAATGGCATTTGTTGCAGGAGGTTATCCGCTTTATTATGATGCTGTTAATGAAAAAGGCCTTGGAATGGCAGGTCTTAATTTTGTCGGCAATGCGGCATATGAAGAAGCTTTGCCGGAAGATGAAACAGAAGTCAGCCAGGTGGCACAGTTCGAGTTCATCCCATGGATCCTTACACAGTGTGCTACTGTAGCAGAGGCGAGAGAGAAGCTGGCAGCAATGAGACTGACAGGCACAGCATTCAGTGAACAGCTGCCGACAGCACAGCTTCACTGGATCATTGCAGACAAAGACTCCTGTATCGTTGTTGAGTCTATGAAAGATGGGCTGCATGTATATGATAATCCGGTAGGAGTGCTTACCAATAATCCACCATTCCCGAGTCAGATGTTTGCACTGAATAATTATGCCGGAGTATCCAGAAAACAGCCGGAGAGTACTTTTGCAGGAGTATTACAGCTTGATGCATATAGCAGAGGAATGGGTGGAATGGGAATACCTGGAGATCTTTCCAGCCAGTCAAGATTTGTGAAAGTTGCCTTTACAAAATTAAATTCGATCTCCGGTGAAGAAGAGGATGAGAGTGTAAGCCAGTTCTTCCATATCTTAGGATCCGTAGATCAGCAGCGTGGATGCTGTGAGGTGACAGAAGGCAAATATGAGATCACGATATACACGTCCTGTTGTAATACAGCAAAAGGTATTTATTATTATACGACTTATGATAATCATCAGATCACAGCGGTTGACATGCATGCGGAAAATCTGGATTCAGATCAGCTGATCTGTTATCCGCTTCTGTCCAAGGGCGAAGTCAGATGGCAGAATAAATAATACGAAAATGCACGGAGAAAGCATAACGCAGAACAACAGGAGGACAATATCGAGATTGTATGGAATGCAGATGTTAGGTTGATAATTGTGCAAGCACCGCCTGCACAATTTGTGCAACAAAAAAGAGGAGCCAGTCCAGACTCCTCAAAGGTACGTTATTTCAAAAAGTTGCTCTTGTGTTCCAGCGCGTGCAGATTATGATAGTCCTCATAAATAAGTCAATTTTGCAGATAAAATTAGCAACTCAGGAAAAAATGATTTGCTTGGAGAAATCGAAACGATAAGCTGAGATAATGGTTTCTCTTCTTTAGTGAGCCTATGAAATGACGAAATGTGGCTCGCCACATGGTGCTAACGCATACGACTGTTCTCCTCGTGGTGATGAATTGTTGAAGTTAAGTGAGCAAAAAGCAAAATCTGAACTTGTGAACTTAATTGCCAGTGCAGCAGGCGCATATACAGGGGCTGTTATCTCGCAAATATTCGATGCGGCGTAAGTAAAAAAGTTGGGCACGATCTTAACGAGCAATGCATGGCGGTACCCACTCATGCAAAATTTATAAGCCCCTGCCGCAGCAGGGGCTTATAAATCGCCTGTCTGGGATAAAATCCTCGAACCCCTTTGACACAGATTCCATCTGTGACTATGCATCGCAAGCGATGCTAAAGGAGCACGGTCAGCCACGACCGTGCTCCTTTAAATTTGTGCGGCTCTATGTCAATAGTTGGGATAGAGGTAAGCGCAAGAATGTGGTAGCATATATATATTATCGTTCCCAAGTGTCTCTGCTGTTCTTCTTGTTTTGCTTCTGCTGTGCCTGCTGTTTCTGACGCAGATGTTCACGGATGGAGCGAGCTTCCGTTTCCTCATGAAGTATATCAGCAACATCCCGCTTGCTGTCGTACATCATCAAGTAATCGTACTTATCTCCGTAAGCAGACTGCACACGGTCAACCACAGAGCGCTCCATTGCAGGACGCAGGTCGAGCCTTGCGTCCTGCAATTCGTCTGGGTCGAATTCTGCCGATTGCGTCTTCAAATCAGCATACTGCTGCAAAGCGTCGTTCAGCTCAGCCGTGTACTTTTCTTCCTGTTGCGACAGCTTTTTTAGTGCGGCTTCCATCGTGGAAATGTCCTTTTTCACAGCAGCGATACCGGCATCGTCACTGCATTCCAGCGAGTGCAGCAGCATATCCTTCTCGGATTTCAGCTCTTCCAATTCCTCGGTCAGCTCCGCAATATGGCGGGACAGTTCACACTGCTTCGGGATGAGATAGAGGGGTGTCTCCTTCTTTTGGGCAAGCAAAGACTTGCGTTCCTTGCCCTTGCCCCGAATCTCCTGAACCAGCTCGGTATAGCGCACCAGATTCGGCTGAACCGCGTGGATATAATCTTTCATGCGCTGCCTGCCCCGGCCGATATGCCGCAGCTGATAGCGGAAAACAATCATATTTGCCCGCAGCTTTTCCATCGCCTCGGCAATAACCGGGAGGGTGTTCTTTACCGCCTGTGCCAGCTTCCTGACCGCAGCTTTCAGCTCCCGCAGCAAGGCATTGTCCGCCTTGATCTGCCGGTTGATCTCGCAGCGGTCAGCAATGATCCCTTTCCGCTCCAGCGCCCGTGCGGTCACTCCCTCATGGATGGTAGGCTGCTCATCCAGACCTCTGGCTGCGTTGCTGCGGTGGTCGATTCGCTCCGCCCGTCCGGCGCGCTCCAGATAGAGATTGGTCACATCCGCCCATGCAGCCCGCCATGTCACAAGTTGCTCCTCACTATTCCAACGTTCGGAGATGGGGTTCTGTCTGCCGTAGCGGGTGCTCTTCGGATGCTTGTCAGCCCGGATGAGTCCCTGCGCCTCGGCAGCAGACGGTGTCATATAGACCTTCTTTTTGCCGACCTTGTAGGGATATTGCTTCTCCCAGCCCTCGTTCTGCGCCGCCCGGAACTCGGCGGCGGTGAAGCCTCGTTCTTCACCGTTTCTCATACAGAGATATTCTTTTTCGGTCTTGTACTGCCAGCGTCCCTGCTCATCCAGCGGGCGCACCGTCAGGAGAATGTGGGCGTGGGGATTGTGACCGTCGGTGTCGTGGATGGCAGCGTCGGCGCACATTCCATCGGACACAAATTGCTCCCGGATAAAGTCTTGCAGCAGCTCGATCTGCTGTTCCCGGTTTAGCTCTATGGGCAGAGCCACAACAAACTCACGGGCAAGCCTGCTGTCTTTTGCTGTCTCTACTTCCTCCACGGCGTTCCACAGTTTTTCTCTGTCTTGCCATTCCTGTGGGGCATATTCCGGCAGAAACATCTGCTGCCAGACAAGCCCTTGTTTTTTCGTGTAGTCGTGCTGAATCCCGTCGTAATCGTTATACAGGCGGGAGCAGCTCAAATAGGCAGAAGCAGCTACTGCGGAGCGGCCTGCGCCCCGGCTGACCACCTTCGCTTCCAAATGATAAATCGCCATATCTTCTTCACCTCGTTCTTCCTTTTTCTGTTTCTCTTTCGCAAAAGAGAAAATGCCCCGAAGATGAGCTTCGGGCATAGCCGCAAACAAAGCTGCCGGTGGCAGGTTTGTGCGGGCAGGGTGCAAGCTGTTTCCAAAGCAGAAACAACTGCGACCTGCGCAGACGATGACAGCAGCACCCTGCAAGTGCTGTGGCATTGTCTGGAGGCTGCCGCAGCAGCCGCATCCGCCTCGCAGAGCGCACGATTTCCGCAGGAAATACCACTGCCCTTTAGGGTGGTGAGTAAGTGCGCCCTTACGGGAGGAAAAGAGGAGGCCCCCGGTTTCCCGGAGACCTCCCAGCGGATTCAATTGTGCTGCGGCAGCTTCTGCATCAGGTAATCCTCCAGCGCAGACAGCTCCATCGTCCGCACCTCCGGCAGCACTTTCTCCAAGATTGCACCCTCCTGAATGAGCCTACGGGTACGGACCTTGCGTTCCTTGACCCGGTTCCGTGCCTGCGCTTCCTCCAAGCGGTGCTGTGCTTGCAACAGTTTCTTCTCTGCCTCTGTCATAAAAATCCCTCCTCACTTTCTCCGTTGCCAAACGATTTCGTACCCCAGCGCATCGGCAAGCTGGACGGCTTCAACATAGCGCAGGGACTCCCGTTGGAGCTTATTGGACAGGTTAGATACGCTGTCAGACCAGCCGTGTTCGTCATGCAGCAGATCGACCACCTCCTGCATGGTCATGCCCTGACGGACGATGTACGACTTGATTTCATTTCTCAGATTGGATTTCATTTGGTTTTACCTCCATAATTTCGTATAATCGGTTTTCGTATCGGTGATGCCAGTGTGCTTGTCGGTGAAAAATCCGCTGTGCTGCAAATCCGCTCAGATTTCTGCCCGTGATGCCCTGTTCGCAGCAGCGCCCTATCGGCTTCATCGTTCGGCATGAGAACATACAGAACGGCAGGATATGCCGCAATCCGGAGCAGCGGATTCACGCTTCGGTAAATCACCTGATGGTGCAGTGCGTTCGACCTACGACAAAAATCTTTACGGATTTCACAAGCATTGATTTTGAAGCCGTTAAAATAGGCTGTCCGTGTACGGCTCGGTACGGCATAGACGGCTTGTGTACGCTGCTGTACGCCGGTTTTGTGTACCGAACGCCGATTCAGCGGCAGATTTTACACGATGCTGTGAATTGCTTCACCAAAGGCACAAGCAAAACCGTATTTTGCGGATGAAGTTGAAAAATGCCGTACAGAGTGTACGGCGTGTACGGCAATTTTGAAGTCCGGTTCTCATTTTTAATACGGCAGTGGGTTGACCACTTCAATGCCCATAAAACCGCGCACCCGCTTGCCACCGACATGGACATTGTTGGTGGCCTCTACATTGTAAAGGCGCTCGTTCTGCGCCAGTTCCGAGCTGAGACGATTTGCAGACATGGGCTTTTGCGCATTGTCCTCGCACCAGCGCTGATACGCCTCATACAGTGCCTTGGAGCTGGCTTCACTGTCGGCCTTGAAGCGGATATAGCCCTCAGATTGCAGAAACTCGATCACATTGTTGCTGCTGCGCTTGACCGTCTCCATATTCTCTCTGGCCTTGCCGGAAATGCTGAACTGATAGTTGTTCCCAATCAACCGATGCAGACCATCCAGACACCAGAGGAAGATGCCCTCCTTCTCCCGCAGCAGCTTATCCACCAGAAACGGATCATCCACTCGGCCAGCGGGCCGGTCTTTGGTGGTCAGCACGATCTGGCGGCGAAAGAAGCCGTCGGACTTGTCGTGCAGGGCGGTGAGCGCACCGTTTCCGAAGCAGAGAAAACGCACATAGAGCTGGCTCTGATAGCTCTGGACGCCTTTGCGCTCCATGTCCATCTTGCACTCAGAGGTCACGATGGATTTGATATAATTGGTCTTGGGCAGGGCGCTCATATCCATATCGTCATCCACCATCAGGAGCTTGTTTTCCAAGTCTGCACGGCTGAACCGGTTGCTCTCCACCTTCTGGATGCTGGTGGTGTTCATGCTGTCGCCCAGCAGGGAGCGTATGACCAGACCGATGCGGCTTTTGCCCTCGCCGCCCTTGCCGATGAGCATGAGCATTTTTTGCCCCTTGGTGGTAGGCAGCAGGCAGTAACCGAGAAATTCCTGCAAGGTTGGAATGTCCTCCGGTTGCAGCAGCTCTGATAGGAATTGCAGCCACTTTTTCGGAGTGGGTGCGTCAGGGTTGTAGGCGACCGTCAGCCGGTTGTTGCAGTAGCTCTTATCGGCGGTAAAGCTACCGTTCATAAAATACGTCCCGTTGGCAACGTGGATGCGGTCCGTCTCAATGGGCAGCGGCGGCGAATAGGCTTGTAGTTTGATGCTGGCCAGCAGATTCGCAACCGTCTTGGAGAGATTGGCGGTCAGCACACCGGAGATTTCCTCCAGAATGAGATTGCCGATCTGCCCCTCATCCTCGATCAGTCCGTCCACGGTGAAAAGCCGCCCACGCACACATTTCATGGGGTGTTTCTCCAAAAACTGCTGGCAGAACAGCACCTCGTTGATGTGCCTGCCGTCGTACCACTCAGGCCACGTCTGCGGTGTCATATCCATCTTCCAATTCCTCCTTGTGAATTTTCTCTAACCTCCGTCGCAGCCCGTCCAGCTTTTCGTCCGCCATCTGCTGCTGAATTACTTCGGCACGTTCGTGGGAATCCCCGGCGCACAGAATATCTAAGTAGTATTCTGTCCGGTCGAGGTTACGGCAGGCTTCCACGAACCGTGCGTGAACAGGCTCGTCAGGTGACTGCGGCGCATACTGCACCTTCCAGTCCCGCAGCACATGGGCGTAATCGGATAAAACAGAAAAGCACAGCCGCTCGTTTTCCCTGAGCTGCTGTGCTTCCGTCTGAATGCGTTTTGCGTGGAGCGCCGCTGCGCTGGGCGGCTTGTCCGGGGTAAGGTGAAAGTCCGCTGCCAGCTTCTGTGCCGCCTCATAGAGCGGCAAACCGAACAGCTTTGCGGCAAAGTCGATCACATCGCCGTGTTCCCCGCAAGCGAAGCAATGGTAGTGGTCATCTGCCACATACAGGCTGGGATGCCGGTCATTGTGGAACGGGCAAAGGGCCATGCCGTAATGGTTGACCTCCACGCCGTACCGCTCCGCCGCCTCCCGGCAGCCTACGCCGTATTTTACAATTTCGAAAAGATTCATTGTTCCTCCATTTCTGCGCAAAAAACGGCGGCCTGCCCATTAAGGGGCAAGCCGCCATTTGCGTCTTATCTTATGCTGTTTTTGTTTCTTTCTCCGGCACTGCCGGTTCGATCTTCGCCCCTCGCAAGGCTTTCTTCCGCACGCCCTGTCGCTTGATCTGTGCCTGATAACGGCAATCGTCACCGCAGTATTTGACATCTGACCTCGTTGTGGTAAACACCTTGCCGCAGTTTTCGCAGGTACACTCCCGGCTGCGGCTCTCCGCCGCCTCCTGCCGGTAAAATTTGGAGCGGCAGTTGGGACCGCAGAACAGGGTGTTTGTCCGCTTGGAGGCGAATTCCTGTCCGCAGCATTTGCAGGTCAGCATGAAGGGCTGTCCGACAGCGTGTTCACCGGCCTTGATTTTCTGATACCGCTCCCGGCTCTTGATGCGGTGCCGTTTGAGCTGCTCCTGCCGCTTGATTTCTTCCTCGGTCAGCTCCGGTGCGGGAAGCTCAAACTGCCCGATAAAGCGAAGGTGGATATCCACTTCCTGCACCCGGTCACCGTCGATCTTTTCTGGAGCGTGTACGATGATTTTCTCCACGAACTCGTTGATCATGGGCGTGGTCAGCTCGGAAAAATCCGTGTACTTCTTTGCCAGCTCCAGAAACTGCTTGGCCCGGTCGGTGTCCTCCGCAAAGGCGGACATCTGCGTTTCCATTTCGGAGACGGACGCTGTCAGCGCTTTCTGCTCATTTTCGTAATCTGCCAGCAGACTGTCAAAGCGTTCACCGGTAATGCGCCCGACGGCAAAGGATTCATAGAGCTTCTTGATGATGGTATCCAGTTCGGAAATCCGCTTTTTCTCCTTGTTCAGCCTCCGCTTGGTTTCCTTGGCCGCTTCTGCCTGCCGCAGTTGGGAGGCAGAGCGCACCTTCTCCAGAAAGGCGTCCCGGTCGGAGATGGCAAAGGTGCTGGCTGCCCGGATGGTTTCCAGAATCAGCTCCCGCAGCACCTTGCTGCGGATATAGTGTCCGCTGCAAGCATGGGTGCGCTTCTGATGTGCCAGCGTATAGGTGGAACAATCGTAAAAGTCCGACGGATAAGGATTATTCTCCGTGCCGCCTCTTGAGCGATGGTTCATCATCTTTGCACCGCAGTCCGCGCAGAATACAAGCCCCGTCAGCGGATTGGCCTCGCCCAGCGTATCATGCCGCCGTGGTGTTTTCCGCAGCTTCTGTGCCAGCTCCCATGTTTCTGCATCCACGATGGCTTCATGGGTGTTCTCGAAGATCAGCCAATCTTCCTTGGGATTCATCACGGCGTTTTTATCCTTATAGGACTGCTTGTGGGAACGGAAATTCACCGTATGCCCCATATACTCCGGCTTGGAGAGAATCTGCCCAACGATGTAGCCGCTCCAGTTATAGGGGTTGGGGAACTCCTCCTTGCTTTTCCAGATGCCCTTATTCTGTTTGCCGAAGTAGACCGCAGGCGTGTTGATCTTGTCATCAAACAGGATACGGGCGATGTCGTAGGGGCCTTTGCCCTCAATGGTCAGCTGGAAGATACGCCGCACCACGGCAGCCGCTTCCTCGTCGATCAGCCAGTGGTATTTGTTCTCCGGGTCTTTCTTATAGCCGTAGATGGCACAGTTGGTGGTTGGCTTGCCGGATTCCCCCTTGACCCGAATGGCGGTTTTCTGCTTGCGGCTCAGGTCGCGCAGATACCACTCGTTCATGATGTTGAGGAAGGGCGCAAACTCGTTGCTGTTCTGGTCATCACTGTCCACGCCGTTGGCAATGGCAACAAAGTGGACGCCATGCTGCCGGAAGAATACCTCTGTGTAAAAGCCGGTTTGCAGATAGTCACGCCCCGCCCGGCTCATATCCTTGACAATGACATGGGCCACCTTGCCTGCTTCAATGTCCGCCACCAGCTGTTTCCATGCCGGACGCTCGAAATTGCCGCCGCTCCATCCATCATCAGTATAGTGGCGGCAGTTGGTGTAGCCTCTCTGCTGGGCATAGCTTTCGAGGTATTTTTTCTGATTCACGATGGAGTTGCTATCACCGGCATTGTCATCGTCACGGCTTAGCCGCTCATACAGAGCGGTGATCTTTTCCTCAGTCTGTTTCATGCGCATTCGGCGCTCCTTTCAGACTGACGGCTCATTTGTGGTGCTTCCATTATAGCACAAGTGCCGTCATTTGTAACCCCTTCATTGCGGATCATCCGCAGAATCTTTTCCTCCATGGTCTCCACCGCTGTTTCGCTGAATGCGACCCTTACCTTATAGGTGGTGCCGCCGATGCGCCGAATGATGAACTGTTCCTGTTTCGTTTGCTCCATAGGCTTCCTCCTTGCGTAATTTGTTGGTTTTTGGTATAATAAGTCCGGTTCCGTTGGCTGTAAGCCAATCATGTCTTTATGCTGGTTTTCCATGTTCTTTTTCTCCTTTCTACCCTCTGTGTTTAAGATAGTAACCTTAGTAACTTGCGTTTAGATTACCCTTTCACTAATAGGAGAAAAACGGGGTGTAAATCGGAACTGTTTTTTGAGAAAAAGAAAAATATTTTTTCGAGGAGGTGAAGCTGTCGTGGAACCATGGGAGGATGAACTGCTGTGGGATGATGATTTTTCCGATGAGGAAGAAGATACCGAGGAGCAAATAGAGGAAGCCGACCTTGAAATGGATGAGGATAGCTTTGCCGATTGGGAGGATGCGTCGGACGGTGCGCCGGAGAACGAATCGCTGGAGGAAGCGCTTGCAGAGGAACGCACGCTGGAGCTGGAAAGCGAGCTGGAGCAGGACGAGCATCCCAGAAACTATGCCGCCGAGCTGGAGGACGAGGAAGAGGAAGCCGCGCCCACCAGCGAAAAACGGCTCAAGCGGGAAATTCGCGCAGAGGCTGTGCGGCGGCTGGAGGAAGCAGCCCGGACGGAATCGGATTTTTTGACTGTGGTAGACGAGTGGAACAAGCTGGACAGAAATCGGGAACGCCGGGAGCGTGACCACGAAAACCTGCGCGGGGATGTGCCGTTGGAGTTTCAGGCCGTGCCAGAGCCGAGAATTGCTCCCCTCTGGATGAATCTGCCAAGGTTCCGCCAGCTCTGTCAGGGAAATTTTCTCGACATCATCTTCTCCTGTCCCTACGAGCTGCATGAGCTGACAGCAAACCGTTTTCTCTCCAAGCTCTTCTTCACCCTCAGTGATGAACAGAAGGAGGTACTGTATTACCTGTTCGTCAAGCAATACAGCACCACAAGGCTTGCTGCCATCCGTGGGCAGTCCGACCGGAATATCCGAAAGTTGCGTATGACCATTCAGAAAAAGCTGCAAAGGCGGATGTATGAGCATCTGAGTGAAAAGCTGGAAAGGGACTACAGCATTACTCTGCGGGAGCGCGAGTTCGTAGAGGAATATGAAGCACTGCTGCAAACCATGGGCAAAGATGCCGTGATCCGCCGGGAAAACAAAACCAAACCGAGAAAAAAGAAAGCCGCCCTTGACGATGACAAGGACGGTTGATACAATAGTAATACGGTTAATATATAGTTGGATTACGAGTTGAGAGGAACAGCGCCATGAAGAATCTCTTTGAGCAGTCCCGTTCCCATTGGGTACGGTATGACCGCTATGAACTGAAAACAGCCGCAGACGGCAAGCGGTATATCACGCCGGGGAAGAATGCCAAGCCCGACATATATAATCCCTTGAAGGAAGCGCCGGGAATCGTGCTGGATGCGCTGAATGTGGGAATGCTGATGATGAACCGCAGCCCGGAGGACGAGGTGCAGAAGGCCATTCTGGAATTTGTAACCCATTACGGTCTGCTGGGCCTGATGACAGCGCTGCCCACCACGCCGTCCTTCATGGATTATGAGGCGGTCTATCTGCCGAAAAACCACTTCATCAAGGCAGAATCCATGGAAAGCGAGGACTATCTGGCGCTATTCTATCCCTTTGACCAGCTGGATCTGGTCAAGAAGGGCATTGAGTCCAGATGGAGCGTGTCCGGCGACAACATGATGGTGGCGCTGACCATGACCTTTGCGAGTGAACCCATGGCGAAAACCATGAGCTTCCAGCGAGAGTATGCTGAAGCCTATGACTGGGTGGCGCAGCAGTTCAAGGACTGGGCCTTTACGCTGACCACATCTATTCTGTACTACAACGATTATGACCTGATCGATGAGGATACCCGGAATCTGTATCGCAAAGGCATGGCTGCTTTCGGCGGCATTGCGCCCAGCTATCATATTGAGCTGCTGGACAAACCGACCATCTATTGGGACTTCCATTCGCTGCTGCTGGGCATCCAGATGATGTTCAGCTTCCTGCTGGTGGACGGAGAGAAGCCCCTGCGGCTGTGCAAGCACTGCCAGAAGGTGTTCCTGAGCAGCCGCTCCAATTCCGCTTTTTGCAGTCCCCGCTGCAAGAATCAGTATAATGTCTATAAGAGCCGTGGGAAGAAAACCAGCGAAGAAGATTGAGGTGAAACGACATGGCAGACGCCAAGAAGGATAAACTGCAAATCCGCAACAGCACAGTGGATTTCCTTGTGTTCACGAAAGATGCCCATGAGGATGGCATTGAGGTACGGGTACAGGATCACGACGTTTGGCTGACCCAAAAGGCCATTGCACGGCTTTTTGATGTAGACCGGAGCGTTGTGACAAAGCATCTGAAAAATGTATATGAAAGCGGTGAATTGTCCGAAGATGCAACTTGTGCAAATTTTGCACAAGTTGCGGATAACGGAAAAACCTATCACTATAAGTTCTACTCTCTGTCCGCCATCATAGCCGTAGGCTATCGGATCAATTCCGGCAGAGCCACGCAGTTCCGCCAGTGGGCAACCAAGGTGCTGGACACCTTCACCAAGCAGGGGTATGTGCTGGACAAGAGCAGGCTCATCAATGGGCAGATTTTTGATGAGGACTACTTCGATCACCTGATTTCCGAGATTCAGGAGATTCGGGCCAGCGAACGGCGCTTCTATCAGAAAATTACGGATATTTACGCCACTGCTGTGGACTACTCTCTCGATAGCCAGACCACAAAGGATTTCTTTGCCACAGTTCAGAATAAGATGCACTATGCCGTCCATGGCGGCACAGCGGCAGAGGTCATTATGGCACGAGCCGATCACACCAAGGAACACATGGGGCTGACCTCATGGAAGAATGCTCCTGACGGCAAGATTGTCAAGGCAGATGTGTCCGTTGCAAAAAATTACTTATCCATGGATGAAATGCAGGAACTGAACGAAATCGTCACCATGTATCTGGACTATGCTACCCGGCAGGCCAGACGGCATATTCCCATGACCATGGCAGATTGGGCCTCCAAGCTGGACGCTTTTCTGCAATTCAATGATGCAGAGATTCTGCAAAATAAGGGAAAAGTCACCGCTGCCATTGCAAAAGCCTTTGCCGAAAGCGAGTTTGAGCAGTACCGCGTCATTCAGGATCATCTGTATCAGAGCGACTTTGACCGTCTGGTAGCCAGCACGGAACAAAAGAACTAAAGTGTAAAAATGCCCGTTATCGGCCACGCAACCGATAACGGGCATTTGTCATTCATATACAAGCTCGGTCAAAACGATTTCCTCCGCGCGGCTGCGGATGCTGTTCATGCGGCGTACCCATTCCATTTGATCGGCAGCTTTGAGTGCTTCGGTCACGCCTTCTTGCTTCACCATTGCAGAAACGATGATTTCCATGCGCTCGTTGCAGGCTTGGTCGATCTCGGCAAGGTGCCGATGCAGCGTTCCGTTTGTGAGCAGGTTTGTGTAGAAAATAGGGCGATGTTCTTTCAGATAGCTGCGGCGCATATGTCCATACTTGCCAATCTGGTATTCCGGTTCCTCTGGCAGCGCAAGGTTTGGAATGAGATAATCGCCCTCCTGACGGTAAGTGCCGCCCATTTCCTCAAATAGAGATTTCATAAAAATTAGCTCCTTTTTGTGTTGATTTCCAGCGGTTATACGGACTTTTCTTCTCCTTTCCTACAACTGCTGTTCCATTCACCACAAATGAGCCGCAGTCATATGTATTAGGTGGGAGAAACCACCCTTTACATATTAACTCTTGATTCTGGATGCTGTTGGATTCGTCCTCTTTGCCGCCTTTCTTATCCTCTTTCAAATCTTCCACGGATAAGCGGCAGTAAAGCGCGGTGATTTTATCAGTTGCCCGTAACATTTCTGTTTCCTCCTTCAAAGGGGCAACTGCCAGTACAGGATTGGTTGCTTCTATTGTACCAAGAGACTGCGTATTTGTCATTCAGAATCCTCCATCTTTTCTGTAAACTTTTCGCCCATGATGCGCTCCATCTTTTTATCCAGCGTTTCCGTTCCGTCATAAGTGCCTGTGACAGAGTAGATCGTGCCGCCGATCTCTTTCTGCAAGGTGAACTCCGGCAGCCAGAAAGCGGATGGATTTTTCACACGGATGTGTCCATCCTCGTCAAACCAGAAATTGTGTCTGGGATGGTCAGGCGGCAGCGGTGTGGGTTTAAGATAGGGGTCGGGGTTGGAGAAGTAATATCCCTCCGGCTCGTCATGCTCCTGCGGCTCCCATGCCTCGATTTCTGCCAAAAGCTCCGGGTCGATTTCATGTTCAAATGGTTTCTTCTTGCTCATAAGTGCCTCCTAAAAATGTGTAAAGATTAGTGTTCGATTTCTTGTTTTTTCTGCCGTGTAACAGCGTTCTGTCGCTCCTGCTCATGGATGACCTGCTCCACCTTGTATTTGATCTGCCAGAGCTTTTTCACCTCCGCATAGATGGGAGAAAGCTCCGCTTGCCCGGTCTTGTACTCCTGTTCCAGACGGTCACGCTCTTTGCGCCATGCGGTGATAGGCAGCTTGCCATCCTTGAAATGCGGTTTTAACTTGCGCTCTGCCATGTGATACAGGCGGAGTGCGTTTTCATTTTCGGACATAAACTGCTCCCGCTTGCCTTTCCATTTGATGGTCGCCAATTTGTCGGCAATGGGCTTACCCTCAGTGTAAAACTGCACCATACGGAGAAGTTCGTCCAACTCTTTCATGCGGTTGGATTTGCCACGCATGGAGTTTTTCAAAGTGTCGATGCGGTCACTCAGCATAGACACACGCTCCTGCAATTCCTCCGGCGTTGTGAGTTTATTCTGCATAAGATAATTGCAAATCTCGTTGAACTCTTTGAGATTGCCGATCTTTGCTTTCTGACTCCAAGCCCCGGCGTTACGATTGGTGTAATACTCGCTGAGAAGCTGCGCCAGATTTGGAACTTGCGGCTTGCTCAATTCCTCATGCGCTTCTTTCAGCCAATCAAGCAGCGCAGAGATTTTCTTTTTCAGATTGCGGATCAGATCGTTGGCCGCCTTGATCCAGCGGTTGAGATCACCCTTGTTGGTGCGGATGCCATTTGCTTCCATAGCTCGGACGGTCACACCCTCATGGACAGTAGGGAGCTGGTCGATGCCCTGTCGCTCATAGCTGCGGTGGTCAATCCGGCAGTCCAATTCCTTTTCCGCAAACTTCTGATTGCACAGTTCAGCCCATGCTTGCCGCCAATGTTCCAAGGTGTCGGGACTGCCCCAGTCGGTAGTCGGCACAGCGTTGAATACATAGTTTCCTGCTTCATCACGGATACGCTCGCCATGTTCGTCCAGCAGATATTCCCGCCGCTGTTTGTTGCCCCATCTACCATGTTCATCCAGAGGACGGATAGGACACATGACATGGAAATGAGGATTGGAAATGCCGCCGTCATCCTTGTCGGGAGAGTGAACGGCGAAGTCCACCACCATGCCCCTGCTCACAAACTGCTCCAATAAAAATTGCCTTGCAAGCTCGATGTTCTCCTGCATGGAAAACTCGTTCTGCAAAGCAATGTCAAAGCTGTATGCAAGCTGCGCTTTCTTTCCCCGTTCCGCTTTCTCCACTTCATTCCATAGGGTTTCCCGATCAGAGAAAGAGGGAGGGGCATAGGGCGGCAGCAGGATTTCCGAACAAATCACGCCGCCCTTTTTGGTGTAGTCGCTGTCCTCACCGTAGTATTCGCTGTGCAGCTTTTCGCCGGAGCGATAGGCGGCAGACGCAATAGCGGATTGTCCTGCGCTGCGCTTGATTTGTGTCACATGAAAATGATATAGTGCGATACTCAACACCCCTCTTTCTGTTCAGCTCGGTTGTGTTCATTGACCGCCTCCATGAGCAAGCCCTTAATCTCCAAGACGGCAAGGGCTTTTTCAGCAAAGGCGTAAAACTCGGTTTCGGTCAAAACCTTTGTCAGCGGTGCGATGCTTTCAATGGCTGCGCCACGAGTGATAAGGTGGTGCGCCCGCTTGCGCCGATCACCTTTTTCGTAGTAGGTGATGCGGTTTTCAAGCTGTTGTTTTTTGTGTTGGAGCTGCGAGATCTTGCGTTCATTTTCCGCTTTCTCTGCTTCCAGTTGTGGGATAGTCTTCTGCTTTTTCACCATGTATGACCTCCTTGATTTTGATGTAGGAATATAAAAAGACCGCCTACCGAAAATCGGTAAACGGTCATGGGTACATATTCAAAACTTTGTGAGTGGCGCTGTTTGCATCAGCAAATTGTGCCACTCACAAAGTGTGCAGGGATAGACGCGCAAGCGTCGCAAGGGGTGCAGCCCCTTGTTCGGAACGAAGTGACGCAAAACAGCCCGGGCGATTGAAGTCCGGGCTGTCTGCCTCGCAGAGCGCACATACAGGGCTTCTCCCTGTATAGAAGTGCGCCCTTTGTTCCAAAGGGATTTCATTTATGCGACCAACCACTTATCAACATAAGCAGAAATTCTATTGCTCCAATCAATTTCATCAGTAGAATTATCTATTTCGTCAATGGCCGTCTGCAAAAACTTCTGAACATCTTGTGGTTGAGGTATGCCTTCGCTTGTATAGGAGTTTTCAATCAACCGCATAAACGAATCAAGTTCCAATGGGATAATCTTGGGCTTGCCTCCATAAGCAGCGATATTTCTGATCTGATTTAAGCCGAAGAAGTGTGCCCATGTTGCTCTGTTAATTGACGGAGCTATAAACAGGCAATAGGTGGTTTTTCCTGTCGCCTTTTGCAACTGAGCATAATGCCGTGTGACTGGCTCTCCCTCAGATTCATATTGCCGCTGTCCTCGCTGCAAGGTAACTTCAACCGAAAGAGCAAAGGTATCATAATCACATTCAATGTCCGGCATATTGCCTTGGGCTGTTGATGTGGGTCGCCCCGCGTCGTCAATCCTGAAATTGCCTTTAATAGTTCCGCCGTCCAGCATAGTCATGGCTCGCCATGTATTCCATTCGAGGAACAGGGGAGCATCGTATATCTCATCTGATAAAATCTCGTTGTATGTATCAATGACTTCTTGATACAGCGCATAAGACTTTAGTTCCTCGGTCTGCTTTTGAATAATTGCAGCCCGTTTTGCTTGAACAGCACTATCACGCAAATCTTTCAGCTCTTCGATTGTCTTTTCAGAAAGCTCTCGTTTAGTATACGAAAAATGACGCATCAGTGTATCCTCTAAATTGCTGCGGTCATCTGTATACAGACGAGGCTGTGCGGGGTCAAACAAATAATTCTTAAATGCAGTTACATCATCAATGTAGGTAGGCTCTCTCGGGACAGTTTCCAAAATAAAATCAATCTCTGGAATTTTATCTGGAGCGATCTGTATCGACCTACCATCAGAAACAAACATTTCGGTGAAACGGAAATAGCGGAAACACGCATCAGCATAGTCCCTCATGTTGCGCTTTTCTTTGCTGATAAATGACCGCACATCGCTCGTCTTTGATTCTCTGGTTGCTATGTTGCCGGATTCAATTTCGGTAGAATAAATTTTGGATATTTCCTGATTTATAACATCGTCAACAAATCGCTTATACTGCCCCTTATGTTTTTCCTTTTCTTCTCGGAAAGAAATGATTTGATTTTTTACCGCTTCATAGTTGCGATAGTCCGTCAGTTGCAACGCAAAGATTCTAAATTCATCCGGTGTCAGGTGGTCTAAATCACGGATTAAACGAATGATTTCCAAGTAGGGACGCCCCCAAAATGTCCCTTTGATTTTACTTCCCTCTTTGTGATAGGGAGAGGGTAACTGGAATTTTAAGAGCTGCCGCAAAAAGATTTCATGCGGTCTGTTGCCATGTATAAAAGATTCGCCTGCTTCTGTCAACTGAATTGTTGGAGAAAGATCAACAAACCCCAATCCCTGCGGCGAGCGAGTAATACGATCTCGTGCACTAAATGCAGAATACTTCTTAGAGGTATCTCCCTCAAATGTGGTTGCAGCAGCGAGCGTGCGGGCAAATTCTTCCTGTACTTGCTCATTGCCACTCCATGTTTGCCCAGAAAAGTTATCCACCAACAAAGCGATTTCTGGGATTAACTTTTTGGGTGATCTGGGCGAAGTAGTAAAAAATAATGTACGACTACTTTTAATTACTCCCATTTTGCACTCCTAATAGTTTTTTACAACGATGTGCATTTTATCATTATTGAAACGATTTCTGATATTTACTGCATAGTTTTTGTAATACTCATCGAAGATGTATTCTCCGTAGAGTTCTTCTGTGAGAGGAGTTTTACCAATTACCATTAAGGCGCGGCAGGGGAGATTACGGAAATCGGCAGCCAACCTACGGTGTTCTGCTTCGTCAAAACCATTCATCATGTCAATATTTCCGTAATCATTAAACACACAATCATATGGCGGGTCTAAGAATATAAAATCATCTTCCTGCGCCATTTCAAATATCTGGCTGTAATCCAGACTATATAATTCAGCGCCTTGCAATAAATCACTATGCTGCTGTGTGACCAGTCGAGTGTTCAGATTGGGATAACGACCAAACGGAACATTATATTCGCCGCTGTTGTTATACCTAATCATGCCCGAGTAAGCGGTCTTGTTTATAAAGAAATACAACACGCCATCAAGATAACTACCATCGGGGTGGTTGAAAAGTTCTCTGATGCGATAATATAGCGCCTCATTATCATTTGGGACACGCTCGTCTGGTGTTTTGGCTTTAAGTCTTTTGTACCTTGCTTGATTTTCCTCATATAACTGTTGCAAAGTATCAAGCTGCGCCCTCATCTCAGGATAATTGTCACGCAACTGACGATAGAATATCATTAAACGAGTGTTGACATCATTTATAATTGCATTTTCGGGCTCAAGATAAAAATATACTGCACCGCCACCAAAAAAAGGCTCAATGTAGCGATTGAAGTCATCAGGTATATATTGTAAGAAGCGTGGAATTTCCCGAGATTTTCCACCACGATATTTCAATACGGGATTCATCGTTGCACCTCTCCTCTCATTCCATATTCTCTTTCGAGTAGGGCAAACTAACCCATAATCATTATAGCAGTTTGAATGACTTCAATCAACATCAAATTGTAAATATTCATTGTGTAGAGAGCTTTTTCAGGTAAACACGCCGACAGCTTTTCAACCTTTGATTCCGTTCTTCTTCGCCCATTCACTTGCCGCCTGTTTTCGTTCCTCACTGTACGGCGCAGTCAGCCGGAAGCTCAGCCGTCCTTTCTCAATCTCAAAGGTCAGTCCGCCTTGCTCGTCATCGTCGATCTGGCGGCAGCATTGCGGATATTCTTTCGCAAATGCGGTCAGCCGCTTTTTTAGATCGGTGTTGTGGGTCTGCACCTCGATCATATTGCCATACTCGTCAAAATAGATGCCTGTGGTCTTTTCTCTCTTGGTAAGTCCTGTTCTCATAAAACCTCCTGATTTTCACAAATTTTTCTCAGTTCTTGAATTGGGAAAGTGATGCGATTTTTCGATAGAAACGCTTCAAACGATGCGGAGTATGTTCCGGCTCACGCTATCCGGTGATTTGCTACTTTTCCGGCTCTTGACCGTGTTTTCACGCTTTTCGGTTTGTGCGGCTTTTTAGCCATTCCACAAGCTCATTTTTCATCACCAATTTACGCCCGCCGATCCGTAAGGTTGGAAAATCCGGGCTGTTCAAAAGGTTGTATGCCCCCGCTTTGGAAATCTGCAACGCTTCCGCAATCTGCTTTGCGTCCATCACATCGGGCATGGTTTCAAATGGTTCTCTGCTCATAAAATCCTCCTTTCTTGCATGAAAAAGCAGCAGTCACCACTTGGGTAACTGCTGCCGTTTCTTCGTCTGTTTACTTGTCCAAATACTTCTGATATTCCGCTGTCACATAATCCTCATAAGCGTCTGCGATCTTGGCGATTCGCTTATGGACTGCGCTGGCGGTCTTGTAGCCAACCTTATCTGCGATTTCCTGCTCGGTGTAACCCTCCATACGCAACTTCAATATCTCCCGGTCTTTCTCGGTGATGGTGCTCTCTGCAAAGGTGGCTACCTGCATTTCGGAAATAACTGATTGCTCAAACTCGCTGCGGGGGTCTGCCACATCGAAAATGTCCCCGTCCTCACTCTCCATCATTTCATCCAGAGAGATCGGCTTACCAGAACGGTTGTGATGCCACTTCCGCATGAAATCGGTCTTGACGGTGCTGCTTGTGGTTTCGTAGTCTTCGACGGTCCTGTTTTCCCAGATAGCGTCAATCATGGGCTGCCATTCTTGTTCTGCCACAACCATGTCGGTGACATTGCCGATCAGATTGCTGAATTGCTGATAGGTCAGCCACGGCACTTCCACACCTTGCGGGATGTTGTAAAGCTCTTGAAATCCGAGCCCGTTCTGCTCAAACTTCATTCGGATGTAGGGGATAATGCTGTACGACAAACGCCACAAAGGGAAATATCCTGCATACTGCGTCCAGTTGCCGGGTATGTCACGATAATTTCCCTTGCTGTCTTTCACTTGGAAGAACTGCCATGCGCTCCATGCGTAGCAGTCCCACACAAGCAGCTTAAACATATCATCACATACGATGTGGTCATACTTGTCCGTCCTCAGAACTTCATAGGGGCAGCGGAGCAGATCGTAGGCTGGCTTCCACTTTTCTGCAAGTTCCCTCGGTAGGCTATAAAATAGGGTCAGCCATGACTTGTCGCTGTCCTGCGGTATCTCGATGACCTCACCGGGCAGCACTACAATGAAACCTGTCGGACCTTTCTTCTTGTCCAAAAGCGTCACCTCCAATCGTTTTGAAATAGCCCTCTACTATATATGGCATGAAAAGGGCTGAATTGTTCCAATGTTCCCAAAATTTTTTGAGATTTTTTGAAAAAATCTCGGATTGTTTGGGATAGGATGATTATAGTTTCATTATACTCGAAAACTGTGAATAAATCTATTGCTTTCAGTTAAGGGCAAAAAAATAACGGGTACTCGGATTTTGCACCGAATACCCGTTATCTCGTTTACCAACCCCGTCTGACAGATGCCATAATCGTAATTTCTGAAATTACTTTCTTATGAGCACCCGTGTAATCACAGAGTGCTCTTTTTTTAATGTGTCAATTTCTTTTTGTAATCATAAACAACAAATCCAATCAGACTCATTGCCGCGCCAATCATTATCATCATCCAACAAGTGATGTAGCTATTATCACTCGTTGACGGAGTTTCTGCTGGTTTTTCCTCTAATTCAGATATGGCATCTAAGATAGCCTGTGCCATATCATCGACCTCTTTTTGATGCGTGATGTTCAAATTCTCTACAACCGCATCAATCGCATCACTTACATGTGTAAAATCAACATAATCCTCTGGATTTAAAGCCTCTGCCTTGGCAATCACATCATTGACTGCCGTATAGTCAGCATCTTTATACTCTAAGGCATTGATGGCATCCTCTATAGCTTTAGCCATGGCATTGACTTCTCCCTGATGTGTGATATCTAAATCATAAACTACACCAGCGATAGCTTTTTCCACACCTGAGAAATCTTTATAGAGTTCTGAATCAAGAGCATTGGCTTTAGCAACAGCATCTTCTACCTTCCTGTAATCTGCATCTAACAATACTAATTCATAATTAAGAGTATGAGTAGAGATATCATAGGTAATCGTTACTTGTTCACGAATTGAATGATAATTTTCTTTTTCTATCAAAACCGTATATTGTCCTACCGGTAAAGATACTTGGTGATTCTCAACACTATATTTCGTATTATCCTCAGAAATAAAAGATACCTGTGCATCCTCTGGTGACGTATTAACCGTAATATCAAAGGTCTTTTCCGGAATTAAAGGAGTACCATCTTCATTAAACACATAATTACCACCATTTTGATTAATTTCTTCCAAAAAAGCTAAAGATTCCATATCTTCTAAAGCCATTGATCTGCCTATTTCATCAGAAGTGATGCTCTCACCATCTGAATTTATATATACAACGTTCAATGGATTACGCTGGCTATTTGCAATCGTGTTAAAATCACCCGTCATATAGTAATTATTATAAGCTGTAATAGTATTCTGGTAAGATGTTGACATATTGACGCCGCCAATCAGAGCACCAATCTGATCATTTTGAGTGTGCCCGATGATTTCACCTGCATGATAACAGCTCTCTATCGTCAGTTTTCCAATTAAATTAGGCGATGAATATACCGTTCCGACGATTCCGCCAAAATAACAGGAACCATGGAATGGTCCATTTTCTCCTACATCAATTGTACCTGTATTAAAACAGTTTTTTATGACAGTCGTACCCTGCGCTTGTCCTATAATGCCTCCAAAATAGTCAAGGCCATAGAAATCTGCCATGTTGGCGCAATTGATAATCTCAACATTTGCACCAATACCACAAATTCCGCCGGCATGAACTGAATTGGAAATACCATCATTATAATAACTGCCATCAAAGAAACTGTACGTAATACTTCCATTTTCAATTGCACCTGCTATTCCGCCTATGACATATCCCTGAACGCCACTGAATGTGAAATCTACATAACTCGTACAATTGCTGATATTACCACCAATCAGATAACCTGCAAAACTTCCAGCCATATCTGCCCCGCTTCCATTAAGAAAACTATCTGAGGAAATAATTCCCGACAGATTTAAATTCATAATGTCACAGTCCGAAATTCCAAAAAAGCCTGTATACTGGTAAGATCCTACAGTTATTTTAAAATTACTGATCGTATGTCCATTTCCATTAAAAGTACCTGAAAAAGAATGATCTCTATCAATACCAATCGGCGTCCATTCCATGCCATTCAAATCAATATCTGTTTCCAGATTCACAATAATATCAGTATTTCCTGAATAATTACCCTGATTGACCTCATCTGCAAATTTGACTAACTCATCTGCCGTAGAAATCTGAATCACATTTTCTTGAGCATTCAATTGAATACCACTTATGCTCAAGCATAAAAAGAATGATAAAATAAATCCTATTGTCTTCTTCAACATCTTCTACTCCTTTCTAAAGCACAGAAAAAAAGCGCATTTGTCCTCATGGACAATATACGCCCTTTGTTTCTTCAGAGTCTGACATACGAAAAAATGCACTAAATAATTGCTTGTTTAAAATTGTCACAATTTCTTTCATTCTTGTCAAGCTCCTTTCTGTATTCTTATAACTTTAATTTATCCCAGAGCTTATTGATTGACAAGAATAAATGACAGCTAAAAATATATTTACTGAGGCTTTTTCACCATCTGATAAAACTTCCTTTTTTCAATAATTCAAAAATAGCTCAATCCTTAATAATCCGTCCCTTTCATAACATCACATCAGCTTTATTCTTCATTCAAGACATGATGTTCAGACTTATATTCTTTTTATACTAGAATTGCTTTTTTGATTTCATCTAAATTCTGATGATACACCATAGCTTCAATACCACATTGTCTGGCTGCCTCTACATTACGTGGTTTATCATCTATGAAAAAACATTCTTCTGCTTTTAATTGATATTTATCTAAAAGATAATGATAGATAGCTTTATCCGGTTTAGAAAGCTGAATACTTCCTGAATAAACAGCTCCATCAAATTCCTTCGCAATTGGATACACATGAACGTTTTCTTCAAATATGACAGGTGCATTTGATAAAATATACAAATGATAACCTTCCCTTTTTAATTCATGTACCCATGCCTGTACCTCTTCGATATCTTCCAAGGCCAGATACCATCGATCAAAAAACATACGTATGGCTTCCCAGTCTTTTCTGTCCGACATACGTAATGTCTGTCCAATATAATCCTCATAAGTTATCGTTCCATCATCCAATGCATCCCAGTCATGGAAAATAGCTTTTTTCATAGCTTCATGATAAGCCGGAGTACACAGCTCCAACAACCGATCTGCATTGAAAACTGAAAGGACATTACCAAAATCAAAAATAATGTTTTTAAACCTCATAATTTCTCCTATATTATACTGAAAGGAAGCATTTGCTTCCTTTACTTGATACATACGATCTTATCATAATTTGCACTCTGAATCACATCACCTACATAATCATGATCCAGCTGCATCTTTTCTACTAAACAGCTTCCCTGATAACCAACGACTAATGCATCCTCAAAAAGCTGGAAATCTCTTGGCAAAGAGCCTTTTAAATGAATGCACTGTGCCTCTTGCCATCTTTCATCATATACAAAGTGCTTAAGGATATCCTGTCCTCTTGTCGAAGTGTAAAGATGCTTCTCATCGGCGCTAAGACGAATGGCTGCACCTGTCGTCACGACATCCTCCTTTTCTTTGATTGAAAAGACTTCTTCAACATTGCCTTTGTTATCCAATATAAATAATTGATTGCTTAATTCCGTGATGACCATCAACTGTTTCTCATCTTGGGTATGGACCATATGACGAGGCCCGCTTCCTTTAGGAAACTCAAAGGCTTCAAGAAAATGAAAGTCATAATCATAAAAACAGATCAGATCTAATCCTAAACAGACAACAGCAAATTTATCTTTAAAAAAATCTACACAATGACATTTGCTTCCCTGAGGATAAATAAGCTCATGAAGCAGTGTCAGCTGCTCATCGAAAATCTGAACACAAGCATCATGATAATAGGCACAATAAATACGTCCGTTATATTTTTTGATGAAACAGCCCGGTTTCTTATCAAAAAGACAACAGGCCTTTTCCTTACCGTCATGATCAAAGACGGCGACGCCGCCTTTGTCATTTCTTTTTAATATCGTATAAATCTTTTGCTCATCCACATCAAAATAACTTGTACCCTCATCATCACAGATCTGATGATGAAGACTCAGATCATCATTCAACAGATAAATACCGCGGTTATTTTCTGCCGCATAGCCACCAATATATATCATAAATCTCCTATTCTACTGATTTCAAAGATTCGACCATCGGAATCTTCTTCAGTTTAAAATGCATGACACGGGCAACGATCCATGCAAAGAACATCGTCATCACAAGTGATATCAAATATGACTTCACTTCAATGATGCGGCCAAACATTACGCTGTCAAGCTCTGCCAATGCCATGATCATCCGATGCAGTCCGGTTCCTAATGCCAATCCACATAGCGAACCAATAAGACTGAGAAGCAGGTTCTCACGGAATACATAATTGCTGACCTCTTTATCATAGAAACCAAGCACCTTTAATGTCGCAATTTCACGGATACGTTCTGAAATATTGACATTGGTCAGATTATACAATACCACAAATGCCAGCAAGCCTGCAGAGATCACCAAGACAACAACGATGATCGATAATGAAGATATCATATTTTCAAACGATTCGGCGCTACCACGATAAAATACGATGCTTTCGATACCATCAATGCCTGTTAAAGCACTTCCCAATGCACTGTCGTTTTCTTCATTGCTCTCATCCATGCGAATCAACAGTTGTGTCGGTTTCGCACTTATTCCAAAGGTAGCCTTATACGTATCACCATTCATGATAATGACATGGCCCACATAATTTTCAAAGATACCTTCAACGGTAAATTCTACCGAGCTGCCATTTGAAGTACATCTGAATGCACTTCCGACTTTCAAGCCCATATCACTTGCCATCTTCTCGCTGACAAGCACCCCGCTTTTTGGTATTTCAACTTCCGCATGAGTCCTGCGGTCACGCAATACATGAAAATCCTTATAAGCTTCTTCATCGTCAACGACGATCAGATCAACTGACTGGTCTTTGTTCTTGATATTGGCACTGCCGCTTTGCTGAGCAATCAAGATCGTTTCATCAACATGATCCATCTGATTGACCGTATCCACGATCTCTTCTTTTTCTACAACGTTCTTATCGCTGTTGATCGTAACGCTGACCTGATATTTCTGAAGATCTTCATACTGATTGGAAACGATGCCGCCGATCGAGTCCTGAATACCAAAGCCGGCAACAAGCAACGCTGTACAGCCGCTAATACCAATGACCGTCATGAAGAAACGCTTCTTATATCTAAATAAATTCCTGAATGTTACCTTGCGTGTAAAAGAGAGCTTTTTCCATATGAACGGAATTCTTTCCAGGAAGATCCTTTTACCATTGGAAGGAGCCTTTGGACGCATCAGCAAGGCCGGCGTTTCCCTTAATTCCTTATAAACGGCAAGCCATGTTGCCAACAGGACAATAGCAATACAGCTGACGCTTGCCATGAGGGCAAGATCCCAATAGAAAGTAAAATGAGCGTCCGGCAAGGTGTACATCATGTTCCACAAATGTGTAATCAGTGTCGGGAAAACCGCAAAGCCAACCAAAACACCAACGACACAGCCGCAAACACTGGATATGAAGGCATAGCTCAAATAACGCATGGCAATCGTGCCCTTCGAATATCCCAAAGCCTTAAATGTACCAATGACGCTGCGCTGTTCATCTACCATACGGGTCATCGTAGTAAGACAGATCAAGGCAGCAACCAGGAAGAAGAAGAGCGGAAATATCTTGGCAATCGAATCCATGCGATCTGCACTGCTTCCATAATCCATATAAGAATAATGTGACTGACGATCCAAGACGATCCATTCGCCTTCTGACATATTTTCGATATCGCTTTTTGCTTTATCGAGCTGTTCCTGTGCATCCGTCAGCTCTTCCTCTGCAATTCTGCGATTATTTTCCAGTTCCTTAACACCGTTTTCATAATCGATCCTGCCCTGGGCAACCTGTGCTTCACCCTGAGCAATCTGTTCTTCATAATCGGCCAGCTGCTGATTCAGATCCTCTTCCATCTGGGCAATGCTTTCCTCCTGAGCCGTAATGGCTGCTTGCAGCTGTTCACGGGTCGCCTCGCTGTTAGCAATTTCGATCATCAATTCAAGCATCTGCTGGCGCATCCGCAGATCAAAATAATCTTCATTCGTCAATACCTTATCTTCTTCAGGCAAGGCATCGATCTGCTGATTGACCTCATCCAGCATGCTCTGCAGCTCCTGCACCTGGGCACTGCTGCCACCCATCGACAATTGTGCTTTTAACATCTCCAATTGCGTCCGGGCACTTTCAATCTGGGCCTGTCCCTGTGTTTGAAGCAATTCGATCGCTGACTTCATGTCTTTGATACGATTCTCATTATAGACCAGTTCCTCATATCCGGACTGCAGCTGCTTATCCGCTTCTTCCAGCTGATTTTCAACATCCTGCTTCTGCTGATTGAATTCATCTTCATTTTTCTGATATTCTTCCAAAGCCTGCGCCTTGATCTCTTCTGTACGCAATGAAGCACGCTCTTTACCAAGCTGTTCGATACGGTTGACGAGCGGATCGATCACATCATCAAAATAAGCATCATCATAAGAATTATATGCTTTTGCGCCCTCTGCCGTAATATAAACTTCCGTATAAATATCACTTTTAAAATTATCATCAAACGTCAAAAGAAAACCATCCAGCGAACCATCACCGATACTGCTGCTTCCCTTTTGATAAGAAAGATAATAAGGAATCTTAACCTTGCCGACCACTTTCAGCTCAGTATGATTCAACGTATCTTCAAGCGGCTCATCCGTACCGCTTGACAGCTGAAGGACATCACCGATCTGAGGGCCGTCTGTCATGATCTTGCCTTCCTCTACCACACACTCATCTTCCGACTCAGGAAGCCTTCCTTCGACCAAGACAGCCTGATTGATATAATCTTTATTCGAAGCGCTCATATCTTCAGGCAAAGTCATGACCTTATAGACATATTCTGTCGTATCGATCATGAATACAACATCCACGCTATTGGTGGCATGAATACCTTCAACACCTTCGATATTGCGCAATTCATCAATATCCTCATCAACAAAGCCCAAGGTGGAATAAACCTGAATATCCTGCAAATTATACTCATCAAAATAAGCGTCAGCCGTTTCTTTCATCAGCGGTGCTGATGCCTTCACCCCAGCAAAAAAGGCAACACCGATCGCAACGATCGCAAAGATAGAAAAAAATCTGCCAAAGCTTTTTCTGATTTCCCGTAAGATATCTACGTATATTTTTTTCATTACCACTCAATGCTCTCTACTGGTACTGGGTTTTCATTGATCGTAATGCTGTCGATCTTACCGCTTTTTACTCGAATGACCTTATCACCCATCGGCGTCAGCGCCAGATTATGAGTAATCACGATCACCGTCATATTATTCTTCCGGCAGGTATCCTGAAGAAGCTTCAAGATCTGTTTTCCTGTATTGTAATCCAAGGCACCGGTCGGTTCATCACAAAGCAGAAGCTTTGGATTTTTCGCTAAAGCTCTGGCGATGGCCACACGCTGTTGTTCGCCGCCCGAAAGCTGAGCCGGAAAATTATCTTTACGATCAGCCAAACCGACATTTTTGATCGTTTCATTGATATCCAGCGGATCATCACAGATTTCGCAAGCCAGCTCCACATTTTCCGTCACCGTAAGATTTTGGACAAGATTATAAAACTGAAACACAAATCCGATATCATGACGCCGATAGGTCGTCAATTGTCTTGCATCATAGGCGGCAATATCTTCACCATCCACATAAATCGTACCGCTGGTAGGTGAATCCATCCCTCCTAAAATATTCAATATCGTTGATTTACCGGCACCACTGGCTCCAGCAATGACCACAAATTCTCCTTTTTTGATCTGAAAATTGACACCATCTAATGCCGGAATATCTACTTCACCGACATGATATATCTTTTTAACGTCATTAAATTCAATAAATTCACTCATAAACGCCTCCGATAATAGCCTTATGTCTATTCATATCATTTCATTCATTCTATATATCTCATATTTTACCACATATTTGTTCATAAAAAATGAAAAAATAATGTGAAGTTGATGTGAAGATGACTACATAACCCCTTGATTGTCAAAATATGCGCTTTATGACATAGAAAAACATTTAATCAACTTTTTTGATTGTTTTCAAAAAAATTTCACAATGATGTGTTAAACTAAAGAAAGAGGTGATAACATGCCAAAAATATTAATCGTAGACGATGAAGAAAAGATCCGCGGGCTTATTAAAAAATATGCCCTTTATGAACATATGGAAGCCGACGAAGCCTCCAATGGCTATGAAGCTATTGAAGCTGTTCAAAAAAATCACTATGATTGTATCATCATGGACATCATGATGCCTTATTGTGACGGCTATACGGCAACCAAGCGCATCCGTGAATTTTCAGATACACCTATCCTGATGCTTTCAGCAAAAGGAGAAGAATATGACCGTATCCATGGCTTTGAAATGGATATTGATGACTATGTCGTCAAGCCTTTCAGCATGCAGGAGCTGATGATGCGCATCAAGGCAATTTTAAAAAGGACACAAAATGCACAGAAAAATACATTTACTTATAAAGGACTGGTAGTCAATTATTCGGCACATACCGTTGAAATTGATGGTGAAAGAGCCCATCTTTCACCAAAAGAATATGATCTGCTGACCTATCTGATCAAAAATAAAAATATTGCTCTTTCGCGTGAGCAATGTATTTCTGTTGTCTGGGGATATGATTTTTTTGGGGATGACCGTACTTTAGACACTCATATTAAGACATTGCGTAAAAATCTCAAAGAATACGCTGACTGCATCGTTACTGTCAGAGGAGTAGGCTATCGCTTTGAAACTGAATAGAAAATCCATTCGTTTTAAGATCCCCTTTTATTTATTTGTTTTTGTGATCGTGATGCTTCTTTTATTATGGATCATGGAAATCTTTCTCTTAGATTCTATTTATAAAAGCATCAAAACAGACGCGATCCTGAATGCCGGTAATTATATATCCGACAATATCACCAATCCCGATATCGGTGAATACATCAATCAGCTTGCCATTACGAATGATGTATGCATTGCTGTGGCCGATGAAAACGGTACGCCTATCTATTGGAGCAGCTCCTCCAGCCAATGTGTCAGAGAAATAACGACTACCAATCGTTTCATGGAAAGAATCTCTCTTGCTTATCAAAATGATAACACCTATGTACAAGAGGTCCAGACTACGGAATATATCGAAGATATCAAGCTGGATATCCCAATCTCCATCCGCTCTTATAATGAAATCCAATATACGCATATCATAGAAGGAGCAAGCAATTATTATCTGTTCATGAATTCCACGATCTCACCGATCAATGCTACTGTTGATACGCTTAAAACGATCCTGACGATCGTTACGATAAGCATGAGCATCATCGCCATCCTTTTGGGTCTATACATATCAAGAAAGATCATTGCCCCTATTCGTCAGCTTAATACCAGCGCAAAAAAGCTTGGTAAAGAAGATGTACATTTCAGCGGTAAAGGCTATCTTGAAATCGAAGAATTAAGCTCTACCCTCAATCAGGCCAACAAGGATCTCCATCAGGTTGAAAAGCTGCGAAATGAGCTGATCAGCAATATCTCCCATGACCTGCGTACACCTCTTACGATGATCAGCGGTTATGCAGAAATGATGCGTGATCTTCCTGATGAAAACAACGAAGAAAATCTAAATGTCATCATCAATGAAACAAAATATCTGTCACGTTTGGTCAATGATGTGCTTGATCTTTCAAAGCTGCAGGCAGGAGCTCAAAAGCTGGAGGAAAAGCGATTTGATCTTACGCAGATGCTTCTGGATATGATTGAGCGTGTTCGTTCACTAAGCGATATTCAGATCGATTTCATCTATGACAAACATTTTGATGTCATCGCCGATGAGATGAAAATTTCACAGGTCTTCTATAACATCTTAAATAATGCCATTCACTATACCAAAGATAAGGTCATCGTTCGTCAGATCTTAAAAAAAGATACGATCCGTATCGAAATCCAGGATTTTGGTGAAGGCATTGAAGAAAGTGAAATTGACAAGATCTGGCAATGCTACTACCGTTCGGCCAACCATTCCCGCCAAATCAGCGGCAGCGGCTTAGGTCTATATATCTGTAAACAGATTCTGGATCTCCACCATGCAACCTATGGTGTGACAAGCAGGCTCCATGAAGGAAGTACCTTCTATTTTGAATTAAACATGAAAAAAGACGTGGCCTCATCATGAGGACACGCCTTTTTTACTGTCATTCTTTTGTTTTCTGCGGGATTCACGGCCTTCTTTTTTATGCTCGCGATAGATCCTGAAAATGACGCCATCCGGCATATTTTCACCACTCACGATATAACCATTGGCCGATGTTACCTTGTGAACGATCGACAATCCGATACCAAACTGTCCGCCCTGTCCCTTTTCAAATGGTTTGAATAAGGTCGCCAGTCTTTCCTCAGAAATCTGGGAACCGTTGTTATAGATCGTTACCTCATCTTCATCAACCGTTATTTTTATGACATCTTTCGCATAACGCAAGGCATTATCCATGATATTTTCAATCGTAATGCGCCATGGCTCATAGCTGCCATAGAAATAGACATCCTTCATATCTGTTTCAATTTGAATATCCGAACGAATCATGATCAATGCCTGAAGCACTTCCTCCACGACCTCTTTCATATTCGTTTCCTTTTCACCCGTGTTCTGAGAAACCAGATAGTCTACCCGGTTCAGATATAAAAGCGAATATACCTTCTTTTCCAGACGCTCAGCATTTTTAATGATCACATCCACGCTCTTTTCCAACGTGCCATATGGATAAACACCATCCTTGATGCTTTCACCATAACTTTTGATCGTCGCAATCGGCGTCTTCAGATCATGGGAAATATTATGAATCATTTCTTCCTTTACCCGCTCCTGACGCAAAAGCTCCTGACGCATGCTGATGATGGCTTCTGCCAATTCACCGATTTCATCATTACGGTTGACTCGCAGCTCGGCATCTTCTCCCAATTTGACCTTCTCAATATAATTACGGATCTGATTGAGCGGATGGATCAGCGAAGCCATCCAAATCATCAATACGACAAAAAACAGACCGACAACAAATACCGTGATATTCACCACCGTGCTTAATAAAGTTTCCCTGTAATTCATACGGTATTCGCTCGTAACCACCGTTACGAAAGCAAAATCATCACTCAGGATATTGATGGCATAATATGCCTTATTTTCATCATTTTCATAAGTATAATGCTCCACCTGTTTCTGAAGCGCTGTCTGCTTCCGCATATTTTCAGAAATCTGAATCGAAAGATTCGGCATCGCATTGATCTTTTCACTGGCTGTTGAATAGTTTCCCTCATCTGTATAAAAAATATTATACATCATTGATGTTTCATCCGTTTGCAAACCCATGATGATCTTCGGATCAATATTGCCCCGATACATATTCGTAATCATTTCCTGTGATCGATCAATGACCGTATTCATCTGTTCACGGACAAAATCATCTACCTTACCACTTAAAAAAACAAAGAAAAATGATGCAAAGAAAGTTATGAAAACAAAGATCAGCATAAAAAGCTGCTGGGATAAAGAAAGATTCTTTATCCACTCCCTTAAGCGGCTCATATTATCCTAAACGATAGCCATATCCATAAATCGTATGGATATGAAGCTTCGGAAGCTTTTTACGCAAACGGCGCAGTGTATCATCGACAACACGATCACTGCCAAAATAATTATCTTCCCAGACAAGTTCCAAAATCTTTTCTCGTGAAAAAGCCATTCCCTTGTTGCGAATAAACATCATCAAAAGATCAAATTCCTTGGTAGTCAGATCAATTTCTTTATCATTATCAAAGACCTTGCGCTGTTCTTCATCCAGCTCATAAGAATCAATCTGAATTCGTGTATTCTCTGTTTTATACGTTCTTTTAATGACATTATTTACACGAAGCACCAATTCCTTAGGGGAAAATGGTTTAGTGATATAATCATCACTTCCCTTTTCCAGACCGATGATGCGGTCAAATTCCTTATCACGGGCAGACATGAAGATCACCGGGATATCCTTCCCCTGTAAACGGATTTCCTCGATCAGATCAAAGCCTGATTTATCATCCAGCATGATATCCAAGATCCACAAATGAACATCATCATCGACCGTATGCATGCTTGCCTGTTCATATGTATAATAGCTTCTGACCTCATATCCTTCTTTTTCCAGATAGCGTTTCACTAATTCATTCAAATCTTTTTCATCTTCTACAACACAAATCACTTTTTTCATATCTTCACTTCCTTTATTCTATTGTAACAAAATAATGTGAAAGAATCATGAAATTTTAGTATTTTTATAAAATTTTTATCACTTCTTATCCCATTTATACCCACACTTTTATTTGAACGGATCTAAGCCGGCTGTTCTTGATAAAACTTAAGCTGCAATCATACTGCCCATTCCTATCTATAAAACTTTCATAACCTAAAGTGTGGGTGAGATCATGACATGTAAGATATGCAAATTCGGCGGCACTTCCATCTCCAATGATGAAAGATGTCAATATGCTTTAGATATTGTGAAAAAAATGAGTGAGAACAGTAAGGTAGTCGTCGTTATCTCAGCGATGGGCAGAAAGGGAGATCCCTATGCTACCGATACATTGAGCGATCTGGGAAACGCTTATTTAAGCGAGCAGGAAAAGGCACGTCTGTTAAGCATGGGCGAGCTGGTCAGCAGCATTTCCTTTTGTGCCAAGCTAAGAGAAATGGGATTAAATGCCTATGCATTAAGCTTTCGGGAAAGCGGGATCATTACGGATGATAACTATGAGTGTGCCAATGTCATCAAATTAGATAATACTGAGATCAGCAAATTATTAGAAGCCTATGATGTCCTCATCGTCTGCGGTTTCGTGGCGATGAACAGCCTTGGTGAGATTACGACCTTAGGCAGAGGAGGCAGTGATTATACTACGGTTTTGGTTGCCAAGATGCTTCAGGTCAATGAAGTTGAAATCTATACCGATGTTGACGGGATCTATGACAGCGATCCAAAAAAAAATATTCATGCGAAACGTTATCAGGAAATCACCTATCATCATATGCTTTCTCTTCGATGCCGTGTCCTTCATGATCAGTGTGTTGAATATGCACGTAAAAATAAGATTCGTATCCATCTCAAAGGGACTTTTTCAGGTGAAGCCGGAACAATCGTTTCTTAACATTTATCTTTTTAGTTTTTTGATGTATAATAATAAAGTATGGAGGTTAACATGAAAAGGATCCTGTTGTTTAGAAAGCTGGATGAAGCAGATAAGCAAAAAATCGAGGCTTTGATGGAAAATGAGCCGATCAAATATGAAATCTCTCTTGCCAGCAAGTCGATGTCCATGGACGGCGGCAACGATGAACTGGCTTATGTTAAACGTCTTTTGCTGAGTCACCAGTTTGAAATTCTCTAAATTACCGGCAACGGTAATTTTTTTATTTTTCTTTCATAAAATAGAATGACTAAGGAGAACCATTCATGAAAAAGAAATATATGTTAATTGCTGCAGGTACACTCATTATTGCCGTTTGTCTTTTCATCTTCCGTCCTACCTCCTTTGCGAAAAAAGCCGACCGGGTATTTAGTGATCTAAACACCTATACGCTCAAAGGTGAAATGGAAATCAACAAGGGTGAAGATATTAAGAATTATATGTTAGAAATTAATTTCAAAAAGGGAGAAAATGATCAATATTTCAAGGTTTCTCTTTTTGATAAGAATTTGAATCAGGAACAGATTCTATTACGAAACAAAGAAGGTATCTTTGTCATTACCCCAAGCCTTAATCAGATCTTCAAATTTGAAGGCGAATGGCCGCTTAATTCACCAAAACCCTATCTGATTCAAACGATGTATGACATCATCAGACAGGAAGACAGCATCAGTGAAAAAACAAAGGATGGAACGCTTATCAAAAGCAATGTCAATTATCCGAACAATAAGACTTATAAAACACAGGAAATTCTATTTGACAAAGACTCTAAACCAATCAGTGTGCATATTTATGATGATCAGAATACTTTACAGCTTCAAATTCTTTTTTCCAGCGTAGAGTACAACAACGATATTAAAGACGAAATCTTTGATTCACCGAAAACATTGGACAATACCGTATCTTCTTCTCTTATAAGCGAAGCCGATCTTCCTCTGTATCCTGTCAGCGTCTATGACAGCAAGCTTGTCAACAGCTCTACCTATGAAGTCAACGGTGAAGTACGACATATTTTAGAATATGATGGTGAGCATTCATTTACGGTCGTACAGACGCTCAAAAAAGCTCAAGGTGATACCCAAACCGTATTTAAATCCGGAGAAATGATCGATACGATCGAAATGGTTGGCTTTTATGACGGCGGAAGCTGTTTAGGCTATTATCAGAATTTAGAAATGAATGTATATTCACAAACACTGAGTGTCGATGAAATGATGAGCGTCATGAGCTCTCTGCAAGTCGCCGTCATGAAATAATGATCGAAAGAGGTGATGTCTACTATGCCGATCTAGCAGGAGGTATCGGCAGCGAACAAAAAGGGATTCGTCCGGTGGTCATTGTTCAAAACAACATGGGAAATAAGCATTCAACGACCTTGATCATCGTTCCCATATCAAAAAAACTAAATAAGCCTCCCCTGCCCACCCATGTGATCTTTCAAAGCGAACAGCTGGATTATATCTCCATGATCCTATGCGAACAGCTTCGAACGATTGACAAGAAACGCTTAAAAAGCAAGATCACCCATTTAGATGAACATATCATGTCCATGGTCGATCAAGCTTTAAAAATATCCTTGAATATATAAATAAAAGGTGCTTTATTCAGCACCTTTTGTTGCGCCACAGCTGCAAAAGTAATAATCAATATATTTTTCATAATATCCCTGATCTTCTTCATGAGTCACAGCCGGAATCGTTTTAGTGACATTTTGATAATTGCCATAATATACACCTTCATAAAAGCCTTCATCATCTGCATTCTTAATACCATTTTTTATGATTTCTTTTAAATCATCTAAAGTAAAACCATTTTCAAACCAATATGTCGGACCTTGTGCTACTAAATTTCCTTGCGCATCCTTTACATAAAAACGAGCACCACTTACTTTCTGTTCAGGAACATCAACGACAGTTACGATATTCGATACCCATCTTTCAGCATAATGCGGCTGCCACTGATGCTGATGAGAGGTACCTGTATCCTTATTAGGACTTTTATTCGTATTTTCATTAGTGCCGGTAGGATCAGAAGCAGAAGTATTATTTTCTGATGATGGATTTGATCCTGTTTCTGAATTTGATGATACTTCTTCATTTTCCTTTTCGGTTTTATCCGTAATAGTAATATCGCTCACAACTCGAACAATGACTTCTGTACCTTCTGTATCAAATGAAACTTTTGCCTCATTTTCATCTAAAAACCCACGAAGTGAATCCCCATCAAAAGTTATCGTATAAACGGCCTCATAATTTCCTTTCGTATCATAATCAATTTTGACTATCATCCGTTTCTACATTTTTAATGATCGTTCCATCAAAATCAACAAGTGCCCCTAAATCGACATCACTTCCTTTTTCAATACTCAAATCTTCGATCCCTGAAAGAATTTCTTTATCAAAAAATATCTGAAGTTCCTCAAGTTCCACGTTCTGTATTTTAACTTCTTTTTCATCATTCGGCCTAACCATAAAATAAATCCAAAGAATCAAAACCAGTAAAATTAAAATTACTCCTGTCATAAACGATTTCTTATTAACTAATTTTTTTATAGAATCCATGATTTATCACCTGCCTGCTGTCTAATATTATAAAACGCCATGACTATTAATTCAATATAAGTATTTACAATAAATTTATAATTAAATAATGATCCTCTTTGTCTTAGCATGTAAAAAAACTATGCCGTGGCATAGTTTCCGATATAAAAAATGGCGGTCTAGATGGGACTCGAACCCACGATCTCCTCCGTGACAGGGAGGCATGTTAACCACTACACCACTAGACCATGTAAACTTGCTTTATTATGATACACTAAATGTGACTCATACGCAAGTTTTTTTTTCATATTTTATTTTAACAGGGATTCCGCACGTAAGGATAAATCATCAGATAAATAAATCTTTAACCATTTCTCTTTGAAATATTCATTCATGACAGCTTCAAGTTCCTCATGCCCAATATTTTCTCCCTCACAGAGAAGATAAGCACCACAGGATGAACAGCCGCCAAATAAATGTATGGAATACTCAATACCCTTCTTTTTAAATAACTGATTAATGTCAAAAATATGCTGAAAGCTGATTTCAGCCATCATTCATTCTCCATACTGCAAACGATCGCATCTGCAAGAGCCTCTACATCCTTTTGCTGGGCTTCTTTCATGGAAGATGCAAGCGTTACTTTTTCTTCAAGCACGCGCATGTTTTTCATACCTTCAAAGAAATCCTTCATCTGCTTACCGGCCGCACAGGCCCAACTGCCATTTTCCATCAGTGCCACGGTACGATTCTGCAGGTTATGAGCCTTCAGATCATGAAGCAGATGCTCCATATTCACAAAGATATCGCTGTTATAAGTCACACAAGCCGTCACAAGATGAGAACATCTGAACGCTTCTGCAATCAGATAAGAAGGATGTGTCTTACTGACATCATATACCTTCAAATTCTTTACTCCTCTTGATGAAAGCTCATTTGCTAACACATTGGCAGCATTTTCCGTATTGCCATATACCGATCCATAAAGAATCAAGACTCCCTTATCTTCCGGTTCATAGCTTGCCCATTTCTGATATTTCTCTACATACCATTCGATATCGCTTCGGTGAAGCGGACCGTGCAAAGGAGCAAGAAGCTCGATATCCAACGTCGGCAATTTCTTTAATACATTTAATACCTGAGGACCATACTTACCCACAATATTCGTATAATAACGTCTGGCTTCACTCAGCCATTCGCTCTTGAAATTGACCTCATCATCAAACAGATTTCCATCCATCGTTCCAAATGAACCAAAGGCATCAGCTGTAAATAAAACTTTATCATATGCATCATATGTCATCATGACCTCAGGCCAGTGAACCATCGGTGCACTAATAAACTTCAAGGTATGACGTCCTGTATTTAGGGTATCGTTTTCTTTTACTTCCAAATAATTGTCTAAATTCAAATCAAAAAACTGCTTCAGCATTTTTTTAACCTGCATATTACCCACAATTTTCAAATCCGGATAACGTTGTAAAAGACAGCTCACCATGGAACAGTGATCTGGCTCCATATGCTGGATCACAAGATAATCAAGGGACTCATTTCCTAAAACATATTCAATATTCTCTAAAAATTGCTGGGAGATTGAACGATCTACCGTATCCATCAGCACTTTTTTATCATCCATCAGCAAATATGAGTTATACGTTATGCCATACGGGATCGGATATACGTTTTCAAACAGTCCAAGCCTGCGGTCACTGCCGCCTACATAATAGATATCTTCTTTTACTTTTTTTACACAGTGCATAATTTTTTACCCCCTGAAATACTTCAAAGTAACTTTTATTATTATAATCAACTTACCTGTTATTTTCAATTATTATGACTATTTAAATGGTGATATTTCACTCACATCCCAGATGATCTTCAACATATCGATCAATACCTTTCTGCTTTTGCCATCTAAAGCGCTAATTTCACGAATAGCCATGATTCCCTTAGAAAAATCAAGTCTGGTCAGATCACTTAACGTATGAATCTTTAATTTCTCAAAGACGCTGAATAGAGAAGACACCAGCTCTTCACGCTGCTTAGGTGTATATTCCTCCAGCATACCGTTTAATTTCGCAGAGGCTTTTTCACTTCCTAAAGTCATATCCTCCTGATAAACAAAATGTTGGGCAGTCACATGCCAGCTAAAGGCATCGTGCTGAAAAAGACCGCTTTGATCACTCTTTATGATACTGACTTTTTCAAAATGAGTAAACAACCGTCCAAAAATGCTGCCGGTAGGAATATAGGTATGAATCCTTGGAAGAATTCTTTGAAACGAAGGTCTTTTGCACATCTCTTCATGAAAGCCCGGCCCATCGAAATTATCGACACGCCTGATCTGATCCTGAATCTTTGCCGGAACAGCTGCTGCCGCATACATGGCAAGATTGCCTCCTTTCGAATGACCGCCAATATAATAAACATTCTTTTTCAATGCCCTATCCAGCAGAGAGGAGCTTGCATCGATTTGTTTGATATATTCCATTGCCCGATGCTGTGAGGGGACCTCATTTCGATAGGTCATTGCAAAATCCTCTTTCCATCCGACAATCGTATCATCCGTACCACGAAAAGCAATATATTTCCACACATTCCTATAACAAAACGTCACGGCCGCAAACTGTACTTCCTGTCGCTCATCCACCTCATTCACATAATGGCACATGATAAGTTCTCCAAAACGCACGGTTTTTGCTGCTTCTTTTAGTAATTCATAGCTGCGGTTTGTCAGTGATACCCGATTCTTCAATGTTTCTTCATCATATTTTTGGAAAAAGCGATCAGCAGTTTCCTTTAATGTTTTTTCACTTTCTTTTACAAGGATCCCATCATAATTTTCATAAGAGAGAATGCTTAATATCAAAGAATCAATTTCATTGAATGCCCGCTCTTCAAAACTAAGATCACCACGCCATGCCACATAATCAAGCAGATTCATACGATCACTCCCATATTCAATTGTATATGAAATAAGTCATAAGTCAATCTCCGTTACTGATTATTATATAATGATATCATTGTCTTATATTAATCAGCAATACGAGCAAAAATCTGACATATCCTTTCAAACACAGATACTAACATCTCTCAGCCAAGCCGATGCTTTTATAAATAATATTTTCTCAGTGTGATATTTTATATAAATTCTATTTAAGTGAAACATGAAATTGAAGAAATTGATCAAAAATAAAACTTTTTATGTCTTCACATGAATTTTATGGTATAATTCTAAAGTGATGTGTTAGTAGCTCAACTGGATAGAGCATCAGATTCCGGTTCTGGGGGTTGCGGGTTCAAGTCCTGTCTAGCACGCCATGATAAATAAAAGGGCTGTTGCGATAGCTCTTTTTTTTATTTTGTTCAGTGAACAACAAAAAAAATCATCATACATCTTATTTAATAGTTGAAAAATGTGAAAAAATGTGATAAATATATTTTTGGATAAAATCCTAAAGGAGGCAAAAAAAATATGAAAAAACTTATTACAGTTACTTTCCTGAGTTTATGCTTGCTGGCAGGATGCTCAAACACAAATGAACCGGCAGCTGATGAAGGAAATTCTACAACTTATGTAGACACTTACACTTCTGCTTCTTCCACAAAGCAGATGCTGGATAGCGATGATCTCGAAGCTGCGAAAGAAGAGCTTTCAAGCATTGATTCAGATTTAGCTACACTTGCCCAGACAAAAGAAGAGGGTTATGTAGCTCCAGAAGGAGAAACAATGGTTGAGATCATGTCAGTCAATCCTGATGGAACACCGGGTCTTTCTACGATCCATGCATGGAGAGTTGACGGTGATACTGTAACAGTAGTTTTAACTGATGGACAGAATGCTCAAAACTTGGCAAAAGTAGGAGCAAGAGGTTCAATTTTAGCTCATGGTGATACATATTATCTGATTCATTTAGAAGTGAGCGATGTCGTTGAATTGGAATATACAGATGAAAACTATGAAAATGGTTTATTTAATTCATCTTATTCCGGAGCTTCGAACCAGTTAAGTGAATACACGATCACGATGAATATTTTATCTGTAGAACAGGTAAATCTTTACATCCCTAACTAATGTATCAACTTCTTAGGTGCTATTCAGCACCTTTTTTTATTCAACACCAATAAAAAGAGGATTTGACATTATGTCTTATCCTCTTTTCAATTTTATCTTTGGCAGGATCATTCGACTCTTTGCTTCTTCATTTTAATGAAGCCTATAAGAATGATACCACTTACAGCGAATAAACTTATATAAGCTCCCAGATGGCTATTATCCATCGTAAGCGGTGCTTCTCCTGTTATCTCATCCTCAGAATCTTCTTTTGAATTCTCTTCTGCAGGACTTTCTATTTCCTCCTGTGGTGTTGAATCCGCAGCGCTTGATAAAACAAGATGTCCTTCCTCTAACAAGATCTGTAAAGCAATATTCCCTGTTTTTAAACTCGGTATGATCGATATATGGCCATCTTCAGAAGTCACTGCTTGTAAATCGTTATCCTGCGCTTTTTCAATGTTTAATACGCCATATGCAAGGATATTCTCATTCTGATCCATCAGCACCATCGTATGTAAACCTGAAGAAATATTCGGGAAAATAAAGCTGCCATCCTTGCCGATTATGGTTTTCTTGCCGCCTATTTCCAGACTCAGATTGACTGGTGTTTCATCTGTACCTGTAATCGATCCATTGATGATATAGGTATTCTCATCGGGTGCTTCAATATCCCCATATGTAACTGTCAATGATGCATTGCGTACCAGCTTCGGTGCTGTATATTCATGATCTACAACCTGATCCGTGACATCTACACCGTCATACACCACTGTCTGAATCTCTTTCCCCGCATCCGGAAGGATCCAGTAGGTGACTTCACTGTGACGGTCTGCCTGAATTACTGTATCGGCAACCTTCTGATTCACTACGATGCGCCCGCCTTCGCTCTCTACGGTTACCTCATGCTGCTTTGGTACGCTTGCTGTAACCTTCGTTTCTTTTGCTGATATCGGTGAAACCATGAGGGCAAATACACAACCACTCAGGAAGATGACCATTCCTTTTCTTATGAACCTATTCATTGTCTTCTCCTTCATGCGGATTCGTATAGCTGATCAGAAAGGTCAAAGTAGCGACATAATCGCCGCCTGCGGCCGCTTCCCATGCCTCTTTTGTGATATGAACAGCCAGCGGTGTCTTTGTTCCGATTGCCGTCTGTTCATCATAGACGACACTTTCAAAAACCTCTTCGCCACTATAAAGTGTATAAGGAATCGTATTGTTTTCTTCCTGTTCCAATGGCGATTGTTTTTCCAGTGAAACCGTTACATAGGCATCCGGTTCTAAATTACCTTTTTGATATTCAAGTTCACCGATTGAATTGATTTCACTGTCAAAGGTGATCGTTGCTTCTGAAGGAATCTTTACGAGATAGTCGGGTTGCTGATAATAACTTAGTATCATTCCATTTGGACTTGAATTGTCCTCATTTTCATCTGCCAATACCGGAAAGGAACCCGATACACAAAGGGCACAGACGATGCCTGCCATCATCAACTTTTTCATTCTGTTCCCTCCTCTAAAGTTCTCTCATACGAGAACGTAAAGGTCAGTTTTCCCGTGTATGATCCCGCTTTCTTTTCTCCCGTCAAAGCTCCAAAAACAATCTTGCCACCCTCTGCCGCCGTTAATCCATTATTTTTAAAACTGGCAATAACGTCATTATTGCTAATGGGATTGCCCTGTGCATCCTGTACAGGAACCAAAAGCGTATCAGTTGCATATTGTCTTATCAATACGGCATTGCCTTCTTCATCCAGTCCGCTAATCGAAACATTCAGTGAATCACCTTCCAGCATATTCTTGATACTATATGCAGTGATCTCGGCTTCACTTCCTGTATTACCAATCGTTACCTTTTCTGGAATATTAATGATATATTCCGGTGTTGAATCCGCAGCACCCAATAATACAAGATGTCCTTCCTCTAACAAGATCTGTAAAGCAATATTTCCTGTTTTTAAACTCGGTATGATCGATATATTGCCATCTTCAGAAGTCACTGTTTGTAAATCGTTATCCTGCGCTTTTTCGATGTTTAATACGCCATGTGCAAGGATATTCTCATTCTGATTCATCAGCACCATCGTATGTAAACCTGAAGAAATATTCGGGAAAATAAAGCTGCCATCCTTGCCGATTATGGTTTTCTTGCCGCCTATTTCCAGGCTCAGATTGTCTGGTGTTTGATCTGTACCTGTAATCGATCCATTGATGATATAGGTATTCTCATCAGGTGCTTCAATATCCCCATATGTAACTGTTAATGATGCATCGCGTACCAGCTTCGGTGCTGTATATTCATGATCTGCAACCTGATCCGTGACATCTACACCGTCATACACCACTGTCTGAATCTCTTTCCCCGCATCCGGAAGGATCCAGTAAGTGACTTCACTGTGACGGTCTGCCTGAAGCTTCGTATTAACAACACTCTGATTTACTACAATACGTCCATCCTTACTATCTATGGTTACTTCATGCTGCTTTGGTACGCTTACTGTGACCTCTGTTTCCTCAGCTGATGTCGGTGAAACCATGAGAGCAAATACACAACCACTCAGGAAGATGGCCATTCCTTTTCTTATGAACCTATTCATTGTCTTCTCCTTCATGCGGATTCGTATAGCTGATCAGAAAGGTCAAAGTAGCGGCATAATCACCGCCTGCGGCCGCTTCCCATGCCTCTTTTGTGATATGAACAGCCAGCGGTGTACTCGTTCCGATTGCCGTCTGTCCATCATAGACAACTTTTTCAAAAACCTCTTCACCACTGTAAACTGTATAAGGAATCGCATCTACTCCTTCATCCTTCAATGGCGATTGCTTTTCCAGTGAAACCGTTACATAGGCATCCGGTTCTAAATTACCTTCTAAATATTTAAGCTCACCGATTGAATTGACTTCAGTATCAAAAGTAATGGCCGCTTTCTGAGGAATATATACAACATAATTTGCTTTCTGATAATAATTCAATACCGTTTCATTCGGATTAGGATTATCTTCATTATCATTCGCTAATATTGGAAAGGATATCGATGTAAATAGGGCACAAGCGATACCTGCCATCATCAACTTTTTCATTCTGCTCCCTCCTCCAGGATACTCTTATACGAGAACGTAAAGGTCAGTTTACCCGTATATGTACCTGCTTTCTTATCACCTTTCAATTCACCAAACACGATCTTACCGCCTGCTGTCGGTTCCAATGCATTATTTTCAAAGGTAGCAACCACACCATTATTACCAATGGCATTACCCTGTGCATCCTGTACAGGAACCAAAAGCGTATCTGTCGCATATTGCCTTGTCAATACGGCATTGCCTTCTTCATCCAGTCCGCTAATCAATACATTCAGTGAATCACCTTCCAGCATATTCTTGATATTGGATGCAGTAATCTCAATTTCTGTTTTTTCATCCTCGCTTTCAACAATCGTTACTTCTTTTGGAATCTCAACAATATATTCAGGCGCCAGATGTGAACGGACATCTATCGTAACATCCTGTGTTAGTTTGATCTCTGAGCGATTCTGATTCAGCGTTTCCTTAGTACCATCTTCCCACGTTATATCAAAACCATCCAAGATGCTATCTGACTGATTGCCAAGGAAGACGAGCACCACGGTTGAACCTTTAGCTACCTGGATACCTTCACTCGCCGGATTGCGATCAATAACTGTATTTCCATCCTTATCCTGAAGTTCTACGCTAAACAATAGATGATCATCTTCACCAACATTATTTAATTCACCCCATGTAACCGTATATGTTTCACCAAACGTTGAATACAATTGAGTGATTGGCAGTTCATTGGCAGCCATCACACCCGATACCACAACATTTCCAGTACCCTTAAAGCGAATCGATACAGTATCTCCATAATATTGATCCCATTGGTAGGTATATGTGCTTTGCATATCTGTCAATTTCCAACTTGCTAACGTAGTATTGCCCACGATCAGTTCTGCTGTCACACCACTGCCGGAAGCTGTCAATGTAGCTGATGCTTTGCCTTTTTCCAAACCGCTGGCAACCTGCAAGACATTTTCATCATTTTCCAGTGTTAAACTCAGTGATTGTAAGCTGCTCGTTGATCGAGCTGCAAGTGTGTTAGACGCTAATGATTCTCTCATCATCCGCACCGCACCGGCTGTCTGTATGGATGCTGCTGAATTCTGCGGTGTCCAAGCATCATTGATCACCAACTGGTCAGAGAATGTTTTAGTCGATACTAAATACAGTCCATCATCATACTTCTTCACCACATATGTACCCTGACTTAATCCACCTTCCATTCCATAACCGTCATTTGGTGATACATTAACTGTCAGCACACTTCCTTCTAAAATCAAATCGCCATTTTGTACCCGCACTGTCTTATCACCGACATTTTGATAGATTTGTACTTGTCCATTTGCCACTTCTTTCAAGTTCAATGCTTGCACCATATAAGATTGCTCATTTGCCACAACGGTTGCCGTTTGATTTCCTGAAATCGTTGGAACATATACATAATCCAAACCATTATCATTCACAACACCTAATTCTGTATCATTCATTGTAATGCTGGCATCGCCGAGGCCATTTAACAACACTAAAGGCGAGAGGTTTTCTTTCTCTGCATTTGTTAGTGCAGTACCAAAAGCACTGTCACCATTGCTATTAGTTGCTTGTACAGATGCTGATGCAACTATGATAGAGTTTGCGGACGTTTCTTCACCTGCTCCACTGCCAATTGCTGGATTTCCCATACCCGTCAGACTTTATGTACCTCTTTCCAGATGAATTGTTCCGGCAACTTCATTCTGATTACCACCAATTGCAGCTGCATAAAGTCCACCGGTCGCATTCAATATGCCTCCATCCACAAGCCCCGTTTCCGAATTCACATAAGCTTTAATCTTCAAAGTAGCGCTTTCTGGTACTCGAATAGCAGCTTCATTCTTTGAAGTCAGCTTATTCGTTCCACGTAACACCAGTGTTACATCTGTGTTTTCACCTAGTTCAATGCAACTGAGATCTGTTTCCATGGTAATGTTATCCAAAAGAATTGTCACAGGTCTTGTCGTATTGATAATGATACGGTTTTTTATTATTTGTGGATTAATATTATTTGTATTTCCTATTTCAAAATAATTTTTTAATAGATCATCAGGGTAATCATAATCTTCTTTTCTATAAAAACCTCCATCATACTTGAAGAAGAAATACCTTTGATTTTCTAATGACTTCATATTCAAAATTTCAAGATCGCTCTTTGTAATGTCAATTCTCGCAATTCTTGCACGATATGTTTCCCGATCATCCGTTACAACATCCATGATCTGCTCTTCTTCATTAAACGTTAATAGATAAGTATTATTATTACTTCCTAAAGTACCACCACTTTGTCCTATGGTTTTAGAATCCTTTGTTACATATATATAATAATACGCATCATTTTGATGTGCTAATTCTGTACGTGAAAGAATACCTGAGCTGTTTTCAAAAACGCGATATTGACCACTCTTCATATCTGATTGCAAAATCTTTGTCAGATATACGGCGTTTCCATCAAGATTGGTTGCACCTACTATCGGACTGCCATCCGTCATTTTGACCGACGCATAATTGATCTTAATATCATCACAATCCAACGATGCCAGTGTATATACTCCATTTCTTAGATCGACGGAATTTGTTTTTATATTAATGCCTTCTGTTGTTATACCAGAGCCATAAATCATAACACTGCCATCTCCGTCAATGGTCTTATTTTTTCCAATAAAGCTAATACCTGTTCCAACATCGATTCTAATATTCACCTGATCGTGCAAAGTGATATCAGGAATCGGATAAGTAGTATTACGATTATATGTCCGTATCTCTTTGACTATCGCATTATCGCCACCTACATAGTTAAACTTATAAATTTGATCATCATATACCCAGAATTTTTCATAAATATCTATATGGCTATTGGCTGTTGCATTGCTTGGGAAAGTTTCTGAAATTTGAGAGAAGCTATTTTGTTTGAATGACATTGAACCATCCAAATCTTTATCTACATAGTAATAATATGGATTTCCATTGGCATCCTCAAAATATAATTTCTTTCCTGCATCTGAAGGAGTCACTACCGTTGTATAAGTACCATTACCATCCGTCCATATATCCGCATTACTAAAATCACCCAATCCTACATTAGGATCACTCGATTTAGCAATCTTTGTCAAATGCTGGTTTGCTGGTAATCCGCTGATGGATATGACTCGTGCAGTGCTGCTGCTTGTGAGTTGTTCATCGAGCTGTACATCAGCAGACAGGACGGAAGCACCTGCACTAACCTTCACTGTGCCGGAAATAATATTCTGCAAAGTTGTTGGAGCTTTTGTATAAGCATCTCCGCTTTTTATGAAGGTACCACCTTTTGCTATCAAATCACCTGATTCACCTGCTGATTTACCAGAATCATAATAGGTCTGATCGAAAGTCATGCTGCTGATCGCAAGACGACCCTTATTTACTTCAATCTGAGGCGTACCACTAAATGCTCCGCTTCCTCTTTTGAATCCCGAAACGATTCTATTGATGGTAACCTTTCCTTCGCTATTCATCATAATATCAGCATCACTGTTTGTACCTTCTTGCTTACTGAGAGAGTATTCATTGTTGTAGACAGCACCCGCAACCGGATATCTTGTGGTTATTGTACCAAATAATTTTGAACCACTTGCATTTGTTATCGGGGAAGGTTCATCCCATTCCCAGCTTGTGCCGGCATAATCACCGATCGTCAGGGAACTGTTTTCATCTCCTGTAAATTCAATGGTCATTCCATTATTATTCATCATGCTCATTGCTTTAATGGTCGCACTTCCCAGTGTTTCGATCGTTACCGTGCCCCCTGAAAAATCATTGGCATGTCCGAGATACATATCTCTTATATAAGTAGATTGATCTATAATAAAATTGTAATCCCGGCCATCGGAGGCAAGAAGAACGCCTCCCTCATAAGTATAATACTCATAAACAGGGGGATATTGATTTGCACTCGGGTCATAGCAGTATAATTCAAAGGTTGTATTTTCGGTAATATTTCCCCTCGATGGCCCGGTCGTTCCGGTATAAGCGAAAATATCAATACCTTCACTCGCAAAAACATCCCTATTATAAGCTTGGGTTACACTCGTTCCAATCGTAAACCATTGATTTCCCCAAATGACAAGAGTCGTATTATAAATATTGATCTGATTGACAACTACTGTCGGGTTTTTGATATCGACCGTACCATTTTTTACTGTCACTATAAATTCCGTCGTAGTAGGATAAGATACAGTGATATTATAAGGATCATTGGATTCTTCCAGCCATACACACATGTGTCCGTTGGATGCATCACCAAAACGCATGGTCTGTGTGGAACCGTTGATGGTAACGTCCGTAGTCATACTATTACTTAAACCTGTTGTAATGCTTGGATAAATGATAGCACCATAAAGTTTCTTTCCTTTGGCATTGACCGGCTGAACGATGTTATCCGTTTTTTCTACATACAACTGACCGCCGGTTATACGTAAGGTCCCGCTGTTTGAACCGTTACCACCACCGGAGCCGATATCCTGTGCGCCTTCGCCGCCTTTAGCAGTAACGACACCACCCGATAAGATGACCGTACCGCCGTTACCTTTGTTTCCAGCCATCTTGCCATTGTTTCCGGAAGATGCTTTTCGTTCGGAATCCTGACCGATACCTGCCACTCCTCCATTGCCGGGTGAAGTACTGCCAATACCGGCGGTTCCACCTTTGGCATTTGTTCCGGTTACACCATTAAAAGCTGGCTCATCTGCCGGATCAGTAGCGGCATTACCACTGGCTCCACCAGTTCCATAGGTAATTAAAGGTTCTCGATTCGGATGGTAAACTTCACTTACCGAACCGCCGCCGGAACGTACAGAGATTTCCGCAACATGGGTTTCACCGGCACCTCCGCCGCCTCCGCTGACATAACCTTGGCCGCCTCCGCCGCCTCCGCCACCGGCAGCGATAAGAACATCTTCGTCAACTATATAGGCAAAGCCGTTAAAGATAGCCATCCCTTCTCCATAATCTTGGGCAGGAATACCACCGGCACCACCATCTCCACCAGCAGCACCGCCGGAACCGATACCTGCGGCAGGATAGCCTCCGCCCCCCGCCGCCATTTCCGCCATAGCCGCCTTGACGTGTTGCATAAACATCCGTAGAGTACCATAATATCGGGACCGAAATATTCTTTTCATCATAAAATAACTGTGAATAACGGCCGCCATCGGATCCACTTCCACCAATACCGCCTTCGCCACCTTTTGCTACGATGCGAAGATTATCATCATTGATCGTGATCGTACCTGCCTGCGGTGTGGAGCCGGATGTAGATGCACCACGACTACCGATACCAGCGCCGGCACCTCCGCCACCTTTTCCAATAGAGCCATAATCTTTGGATCCGGGTTCTGACGGCATAGTACCCGGTGTACCATCTGAAGCATCACCACCGGTCACATTCAGCGTACCACTGCCCTTGATCGTCACCGCAGAGCCACTCGGTACTTCAATACCTGCACCACCGCTATACGATGTATATACGTTAGAGGAAAAGCTTACATAGCCATCACCACCATTTACGTTAACAATCCCTTCAATGACAAGCGTCCCGCTGCCTTCTATATAAATCGCCGATTGTCCCTGTGCCGCATTGATCGTCACATTTTTCAAAGTCAGTGTCTTTCCGGATTTCACAATCACTGCCGCACTTCCTTCATCACCCGTGATCGTCTGGTTCTCAATCGTTTGATCCTCATTTACGGTGATTGTTTGTGCAGCTTCTACATCCATGGTTGCTGTCGGTAAACAGGTCACCCATAATGTAAACACCAAAAGCAATGAAATTTTTCGAAATCTCTTTTTCATCGTCATACTACCTCCAATGTCAGTTGAACTTCACCGCCATTTAACTCACTTAAGTTATCATCCATTGCAAAGCATTCATATTTCAAGATACTATTTTCATAAGTACCAGCAGAAAGTGTCTGATTTAATTCAATTTCATATAATCCCTTACCCGGTGCAATCAGTTTTGACTTCCAAAGCTCCGTTCCATCTTCCAGCAATAAACTGATTACAAAATAACAGTCATTGACTTGTGGATTATAGAAATTCACCTGTTGCTCCCGCTGATCTGCTTTTAATCCAATGACCTTATAACCCGGAATCGCAATTCCTTCCTGCTCTTTGTCACCTTGTTCGATTGGAATTTCCCCTTCCCAATCTAGTGCATTTTCATCCAGATCAGGCGTAACTGCACTTATCGACGGTTCATTTTGATTGACAAGCTGCATTCCCAGCATTACACCGCCAATGACCAATAATAAAGCTATCGCAGCAAGAGCAATTGCTTTTTTCTTCGTCAGAACGATGCCTTGTTTTTCAGACATGATATCCCTCCTTATATTTATTTAATTTTCATAAAAAAGCAACATATCTCTGATTTTATTGTAATACTTTTTTCGCAAATATTGTGTAGTTGTTTACGCTTTAATCGTAACCGTTTACGAAAGATTTTCTTTATGCTTGTAAAACAGATGACACTCAAGTAAAATAAATAAAAAAGTAAGATATTATATGGAGGAGAATAGGATGGAAAAAGTATTAAAATGGATATATGGCCTGATGTTTCTATTACTATGTATTGCTGTTTTCTGGTTTCTGCACCTATTCACCGTAACAAAGCAAGAAATCATTTATATTGACTGGCAAACTTCCATGCAAATCTTGGAAAATGGTGAAGAAAAACCTTTTATCATTGACGAATATTCGACAAATTCTGAACAGAAAGGAACATATCGTTTTACCGCTTCGCTTCCTGAAAATTTAGGAAACGGCTCCCTTTTATTTGAAACAAATGGTTTGCAGTTAACTTTATCCCTCAATGGAAAAGAAATCTATCAATCTTCGGCAATACTTCCCTTTTCGATATATTCCATGTCTTCCGCACAGATTCCCCTCAATGATGAAGTCAGTGGTGAGCTTATCATGACCTGTAAGATCTTAGATAATACAAATGTGATGTTTCCGCCGATGCTACGATTCATCCCTGAAGGCTATAATGACACCCAATCGATGTCCTATGCTAACCTTTACGGTATTCCTGCCGGCTTTTCTGCCATGGCTTTATTATTGGTATTCGGATTATTTATACTAAGTGTTTTACGCAGACAGATCGAATGGAGCCTGCTGCCTCTTTCCATTGCTTTAGTAGGCTTATGTGCCTATCGTCTGATACAAAGCTGTGGTTATTACTTTCTTCCGCAAGAAGCTGTCAGCTTTTTTGGGCGAGCTGAGTTTTCATGGCTGTCACCTTGTGCATTAATGATCTATATCGCCATGAATCATCGCCGTAATTTCTGGACCTTTTTAGGAAAAGCTGCGATATGCAGCAGCATTGTCCTGATTGTCGCCTATTTCTTCTCTGCCATGACTGGAGGTTATCTTGCTGATTATTTGAATGGTGCTATTAAAGGCCTGCTTACATATGGTTACTATGATGGTCTTCTGTACTGGCTAACATTATGGCTGGCTATTATCTGTGCCATGATTTCTGCTTATTGGCTCATACAATCCATTGCCCAACAGCATGCCCATACCCAAATGCTCACGTTGAAAAACCAACTGATCATGAATGATTATCACAACATGGAATCAAAAATTCGACAAACGGCATCCATACGTCACGAAATGCGCCATCAATTGACCGTACTGGAAGCTTTAATTCATCAAAAGGATTATGAAGGATTAGATACATTGCTTGAATCATTGAAACAACAAACCTCAAATCAGATACAAACTGTTTTCTCTGACAATATCACTGTTAATATCATCTTACAAGATGCGGCAGCACGGGCCATGGAACAAAAAACCCTTTTTGATGCTCATGCCCATCTTCCAAACGAGCTGCCAATTTCAGATAATGATCTCTGTACACTTTTAATGAACATGCTGGATAATGCCTTAGAAGCAACAAATCATCTTGGTGAATCACAAAAGCGTTTCATTTATTTCAAAGCAGAATACAAAAACGGTTTTCTAGCCATTAAATGTGAAAACAGCTTTGATCATCAGATCAATGAAGGTGAGAACGGACTCCCACAGACGACAAAAAGCGATACGCATTTCCATGGCTTTGGTCTGACACAGATGTCTGCCATCGCAGAGAAATATCACAGTATGCTTGATATCTCTTATACCAATAATGGTGTCTTTACAATACAAACAGCCCTGCAGCTGCCAAAGCATTAAAAAACAATGATCACATTTCGATCATTGTTTTCTTATTTATTCATATATTGAATAAAAGCTTGCTGAAGCGTCTTATAGTAGGTTCGTCCAATCGGAATCTTGCTTCCTCCACGAAGCGTAAGTGATGATCGGGTAATTTCTTCTACATAAGCAAGATTCACTAAATAGCTGTTATGACAGCGGCAAAACTGATCGGATGGCAGCTGATTTTCTAAACGGCTCAACGAAAATGAAAATGTTTTTTCCTCATTTTTCTCCAGATGCACGATAATATCATGATTATAACTTTCTATATAACAAATCTGATTCAAAAGTATCGAAACATTTTTGCTTCCCACACGCAGTAAAATTGATTTAGGTTTATGATTGAGCTCCCAATCTACTCGCAATGCATTTTCCAAAGCATCGCTGCGTATTGGTTTTAATAAAAAATGAACCGGCTGTACTTCATAGCCTTCAACAAGATAATCTTCACATCCGCTTACAAAGATCACACTGACACGATCTCCACGTTTTCTTAATGTACGGGCTAATTCCATGCCGGTCATGCCTTCCATCTGAATATCTAACAGCAGTAAATCAAAAGGATGACTTTCTGCTATTAATTTCTTTTCAAGATCAATTGCTGAAGAAAAATCCTGAATTTCATGTTCAATCTCTTTATCTATTAAGATTTCATGACAAAGCGAACAAAGCTCTTTACGAATACTGTCATCATCTTCACAAATTGCCAGACGATAAATGCCCATCTCTTTGCCTCCTTTAAATATTATAAATATAACAATTTCAAACAAATTATTCAAGAATAGATCTTTTTTATCATAAAATATGGTAAAAAGACTATTTTTTCTTTAATTAACAAACCATCCTTTTTCATTAGCCAAAAACTTTCGCTAATTCTCAATGTCGCCTCTGGGGGAATCGAAACCTCAACTAACTCCTAGGAGCACCGATACTTAAGCATAGGAGCTTAGTGACAGATTTTGAAATTTTGTCATGACTATATTTCAAAAAAATGGTTTTCTTAGAATCAATCTCTGCAACTTGTTATTGTTATCTATATACACTATTATCCCATATTCATATCATTTATTATGTTATGTATTGGAATAATTGTATTAAAAGTTTTAGTAACGTAATTTGTAATTTCTTTAAGTAATAAGTGTTGATTTTATCTTCATACTAACATTACCTGTTAGTATGAGGATAAAATATGAAATTTTAAAAGAATCTTTAAGTAATCGGATATGATGACATCTAAATCGATCTTCTTTATAATTCAAGGAAATTTACCCCTAACTTTAAATTAAATATACCAGAAACTATATTTAAAAGTTAGGGGATAGTTACCGTAAGTTTAAACTATAATCCCATCATTTCTATGATCTTATCGCTCATTTTTACTGTTCCCACAAGAATCAGCATATTTAATGCCAGTTATCCTATATATGATCAAACCTGAGTATGTTAATAGTTCCCTTATTTTTGAACATTTTGATTAACACGCTAATCAATTGTGTGATGACTTTAAGTATTATTTTATTTTTGACTAAATAATAAAAAAACCGAAAAACTAATACATAAAAAGTTTTTCGGTAATTCTCAATGGCCTCCTCAGTAGGAATCGAACCTACAACTAATCCTTAGGAGGGACTTGTTATATCCATTTAACTATGAGGAGAAAGGTGTGATAGATGAGCCCAGTACCATGTTAACATAAGAACTTCTACTTAGGAAGATCTTGTATATCCATTTACCTAAGAAAACATTTAAATCATTTCAAAGAACATAAGTATTATACTCTATTTTTTGGATGAAGGGAAGAAGGAAATGAGAGGATCAAAAATCATGATGAATATCAAACATGATTCCGTCATACCACTTATAATTGAAAGAAAGAATTTTATGAAGATGAAATCAAGGAATATTTCATATACATTTAAAGACGAAAGAATCAATCAGGATCCATTTCCATACGGATATAAGTGACATACTGATCATGATCTTTTTGAGCAATTTCCGCAATCAAATATTCTTCATAAGCATACGTACCTAATCGCAATTGATGCATTGCTGCATAGTCAATCATTTTTTGATACGTCTGATTGATCGTATCATAATTACCTCTGTGCCAGCCACAAAGATATTTTCCTTTTTTACGAATATGTGTATTTTGATCAAAATGTTGGTCGGTGATCATAAATAAATAAGAAAAATCTAAATAATCCTGATTTTTGATCTTATCGATCTTCAACATGCAACCCACCGCTTCTTGAGTAAAAACATGATTTTCACGGCAAAAATGAGCATACTCCTCCATAAATGAAGCAAAGCTTTTACTTGAAGTATTTTCAAGATCATTGCTGCAAAGCAAAATTTCTTCAGGATATTCCCTGATACAAATATCTTCCTCTTTATGGGTCACAGCAAACAAGGTGCTCTCTTTCATCGAGTTCATCATCTTTTTTAATGAAAGCAATTGTTGGATCTCACGATCGACTTCTTCAAACTTTTCATCAAGAAGTCCAAGAAATAAATGCGGATCACGTTGTTGAAGAAAGGATTGGATATCTTTTAATGACATGCCAATTTTCTTTAGATTGAGGATGGCAGAAAATGTATCATATTGGTGATAAGAATAATAACGATATCCATGTTCATTGACATAGATTGGTTGGAATAAACCAATATCGTCATAATGAAACAAAACATGTTTTGGAACACCACAAATCTTGGCAAATTGACCGGCTGTTAAATATTTTTCTTTTTTCATCACGATCTCCCCTTGACTATCATGTTACATTATAGTTTATGATAAATGAGTTCGCACAATTCGTCAAGAAAGGATGTGAAAGTTTGAAACTTATTTTAAAATATTTAAAGCGATATAAAAAATTATTTTTAATCAATGTCATCTCAGCATTTGGATTTGTGCTTGTTGAGCTGGGAATTCCAACGATCATTGCCGATATGATCGATGTTGGAGTTCAAAATGCTGATACGAATTATTTGATTCAAATGGGATTGATCATGGCAACGATTTCTGTTATTGGAGTCAGCATGACGATCTTGCTTGGTTATTGTTGTGCCAATATCTCCACGGCAATTACGCGTGATATCCGAAATGATATTTTTGCTCATGCGCAGACATTTACGGCTTACGAATTCAATCAATTTGGAATTTCATCAATGATCACAAGAACAAATAACGATGCCTTCCAAATTCAAATGTTTGTGAATGTCTTGTTACGAACCGCGCTCATGACACCGATCATGTTTATTGCGAGTTTTTTTATGACTGCAAAAGCATCGTTACCTTTAAGTGGTATCATTGCCGCAACAATTCCTTTGATCATTTTAGGGGTGGTATTTGTTGCGAAAATAAGTCAGCCGATTTCTGAAAAACAACAATCGCTGCTTGACCGATTGAATCGTATCTCACGTGAAAACTTAAGTGGGATCCGTGTCATTCGTGCGTTTGATAATGATGCATATGAACAGCAGCGTTTTGATGAAACCAATGAACAATTCACTTCTCAATCAAAGAAATTGTTTAAGATCATGATGATGACATCACCTATTTTCTTCATGCTCATGAATGTTGCAGGTCTATGTATTTATTGGGTTGCTTCATTATTGATTCAAAATGGCCAGCTCTCATTAGGACAACTTGTGGCTTTCATGGATTATTTGTTCCATGCGATGTTTTCAATCATGTTATTCTGTACTGTGTTTATGATGTATCCGCGGGCAGCAGTCAGTGCAAAACGTATCCGGGAAGTCTTAGATACAAAACCATTGATTCGGAATGAAGGAAGCATGAGTGGAAATGAACAAGATGGAACGATTACCTTTGATCATGTGACTTTCGTCTATCCGGATGGTGAAGAACCTGTCTTAAAAGATGTCAGCTTCACTGCGAAAAAAGGAGAAACGATTGCCTTTATCGGAAGTACGGGTTCAGGAAAAAGTACCCTTGTTAACCTGATTCCTCGTTTTTATGATGTCAGTGAAGGAGCTATCCGTATCAATGGTGTCGATATTCGTGATTATGATGTGATGGACTTACGGTCACGTTTAGGAGTCATTCCTCAAAAAGCCTTTTTATTCCATGGAACGATTGCGGATAATATTCGCTTTGGAAAACCTGATGCGACAAGAGAAGAAATCGAACATGCTGCCAAAGTGGCACAAGCTTATTCCTTCATCATGGAAAAAGAGCATGGTTTTGATGAAGAGATTACGGAAAGTGCGACCAATATTTCAGGCGGTCAAAAACAACGACTCTCTATTGCACGTGCTTTAGTGAGAAAACCTGAAATCTATATTTTTGATGATTCTTTCTCAGCGCTTGATTTTAAGACAGATGCGACATTACGTAACGAATTGAAAAAAGAAACTAAAAATTCAATTGTGATCGTTGTTGCTCAACGTATTTCTACGATCATGGATGCTGATCAGATCATTGTGTTAAATGAAGGAAATGTGATTGGCCACGGAACTCATAAAGAATTGTTGAAGAACTGTCAAATTTATCGAGAAATTGCATTATCTCAATTAAGTGAGGAGGAATTGGCTCATGAATAAGAAATTAACTTCGATTACGAAAACAATTTCCGGAATCAGACCTTTTATCGCTCCTTATAAATGGCAGTTTATCGGAGCTATTGTCATGGTCATCCTCAGTGTTGTAGCCATGGTCTTAGCACCAAGTGTTGAAGGAATGATCACCACTCAATTAGCGGATGACATTACGCTTGCTGAAAGCTTAGGCAGATTACAGATCCAATTCGATGCCATTATCAAGATCATAGTGATCCTGGCTCTGATTTATCTTGTGAAGACACTCTCCCAGGTCTTTGCGATTACTTGGTTAACCAATGCGATCCAGCATGCGATGCGAGATTTACGAAATGCATTGCAAAATAAGATTCGTCGTTTACCGGTCCGTTATTTTGATAATCACCCATTTGGCGATGTGCTAAGTCGTATCACCAATGATGTGGATGCAATCAGCAATGCCCTCCAACAGAGCTTTGTCAATGTAGTCAGTGGTATCTTAACGATTACCTTAGCGCTTATCATGATGATTCGTATTTCACCTTTGATGGCGTTGATTGCTTTTATGATCATTCCCTTATCGCTTTTGATTACGATCTTTATTGTCACCCGTTCACAAAAACGATTCCAAGCACAGCAGGATGCCCTCGGTGCTTTAAATGGTGCGATCACGGAAATGTACACGGGATACAATGAAATCTTGTTATTCAACAAACAAGAAGATTCGATTGAAAAGTTTAAGAAGCTTAATGAACATTTGCGCAGCAATGCATGCAAAGCTCAATTTATTTCAAGTACGATTGGACCTTTAAATTCATTAGTTACATATTTGACGATCGGAACTGTTGCTGTTGTAGGAACCTTCCAGATTCTGGCAGGTAATATTTCTGTTGGAAACTTACAAGCATTTGTCCGTTATATTTGGCAAGTCAATGACCCTCTTTCTCAAATTTCTTCACTTTCATCGCAAATTCAAGCAGCCTTTGCTGCCATGGAACGTGTGATGGAAATCTTAAATGAAGAGGAAGAAATTGCTGAGCTGGATCCACCAAAGCATATCGAAAACATGAAAGGAAATGTTTCATTCAAGCATGTACGATTTGGTTATGGTGAAACAGATCTGATAAAGGATCTCAACATTGAAGTCAAAAGTGGTCAAATGGTGGCAATTGTTGGTCCGACAGGTGCAGGTAAAACAACTTTGATCAATTTGTTATTACGTTTCTATGATGTACGTGGCGGAAGTATTTGTATTGATGGTGTAGATATCCGAGATATGAAACGTGGTGAACTTCGTGATATGTTTGGAATGGTCCTTCAAGATACATGGTTATTTTCAGGCAGCATCTATGATAACATTCGTTATGGCCGTTTAAATGCACGTAAAGATGAAATCATTGCCGTAGCAAAAATGGCCAATGTTCACCACTTTATTCGAACATTACCGGATGGTTATCATTCATTGGTCAATGAAGAAGCCAACAACATTTCACAAGGTGAAAAACAGTTGTTAACGATTGCCCGTGCCATCTTAAAAGATCCAAAGATCTTGATCTTGGATGAAGCAACATCTTCTGTTGATACACGTTTGGAAAAAATGATCCAGGAAGCGATGCACCGTGTCATGGAAGGAAGAACAAGCTTTGTGATTGCACATCGTTTATCAACAATTCGGAATGCTGATTTAATTCTGGTCATGAATCATGGGGATATTATTGAACAAGGGACTCATGAAGAATTGTTGGCAAAAAAAGGCTTTTATGAAAAACTGTATAATTCACAGTTTGCTGATGCTGAATAAAATAGCGACTCGATCCAGTGATCGAGTCGTTTATTACGATTTACTTAAAGGAAAAGCTTAAATTTCTGACATAAGTTTTGCGCTTACCATTTTATAACATAAAAATATCTTTTACCCTCTAAAAAATAAAAATATATATTTTTCATTATTTACTTCTCGATAAATTGTAATCGAAAAAATATAATTTCAAAAAATTCTCTTTACTTATTTAAGAAAAATGAGTAATATATATAAGTACCTGCGGACGTGGTGGAATGGTAGACACGCTACTTTGAGGGGGTAGTGAGTGTATGCTCGTGTGAGTTCAAATCTCATCGTCCGCACCATATTGATATAATGTGCCTTGTTGTGGCACTTTTTTTATGTTCTGTTCTATTAACCTCAAATATGATATAATAAGATTACCTATAAAGAGTGTGCGAGAGACAAGCTCAATGACCACACAGCAACCTGCAAAAGCAAGGTGCTAATGCTTGTACGATGGGAAATAAAAAAATACGATCCCATTGTAGCTATGGGGTCGTTTTTCTCTTTATAGGAATTGATAAGGAGGAAATATTTATGAATTATGTAGAAAAAGTATTACAGGAATGTAAAAGTGACAGTGTTTGGTTTTACTTGAAAGATGAAGAAACCAAAGAACATTTCAAAGATGAACTTCTTTCTTTAAAAGCAAGATGGGTCGATGGCAATCTCTTTGAAAAGAGCCATCATATTTCATCATTCATGGCCGTCCATTCAGATCATAAAGTAGCTTTTATTTCCATTCTGTGCTGGAAAATCGCATCAACACCAAAATATAAAGATACGATTATTCGAGTTGATTATAAGAAACTAATACAACATGACACTTACTTGATGAATGAATCATCGAACTGAGATGATATTTTACTCTTTATTATGAGATGCATCAAAAAAACAGATTTAAAATTTTATATCCCCCCTGTTTAATCACTAAAATTCTTCTATCCAAGGAAAGAATGTTTGTTTCTTATTTAATTGATGAAGCTGTCGACTTCTTTAGCACGTACCGATATTTATCATTATTTTCAGAGAAAAGAAGAGATTTTTTAGCTCTTCTTCAACAGGAATATGAACTTTGGAATCATGATTTACAAAAATTATATGATACTTATGAAAAAATATCTATCGAAGATTTCGCAAACGAAATCGCCGGCTCATTAGAAAAAAGAACACGATTTTTAAAACTGATGTCCCATATACAGATTTAAAATATTATCTACTTTTTTTCCATTTCTTTTTGGTGTTTATCCCTATACTGTTGTATCGGATAAACAAAAGAAAACCATGGATAAAGCAAAGGCAAATTATGTATTTTTCTCTGCATGAAATTACATATACATGTGTAATAAATTTATTAGAAAAATATGAATAGCATTAAACGACAGCTGATGTAGATCAACTGTCGTTTAATTTATAAGATAAATATTTTTATAACTTCTTTTATTTTCCTTGCTGTATTACTGATTCATTTTTTCATAATCAGAAATAACTTTTTTCATCGTTATGGTTTCAAGACTCTTTTTTAAATCATTCCTGATGATATCATAAGACATATCCAATACAGCATGAATATTCTTTCCTACCGGACATAACGAAGATGGAGAATCATGAATACCTATTAAATGTGATAAAAAGTCTGGTTCAAGTGCCTGACATATCCGATAAAGAGAAATATCTTCTAATGGACATTGGATCAAGGCTCCTCCTGTACCATTTTTTACAGATAAGATACCTTCTTTTTTCAAACTGCTGAAAATATTACGAATGGTAACTGCGCTAATGCCTGTAGATTTTGAAACAAGATCACTGGTAACCTTTACCTTATCCCCATATTCATGAATGAAAATAAGGCAATGGATCGCAATTGAACATTTTTTACTTATATGCATATAAATCACTTTCCTTTTGCTTATTATATCATAATTGATTAACCTGTAAATATTGACTTTACAGCTATGCGGTATTATACTTGTTGTAATGTTATTTTTTACAGGAGGTTTTAATATGAAATTTATTCAAATTGTTTTCAGTCCAACAGGCGGTACACAAAAAGTAGTAGATACGATCATGACATCATGGGATCCATCTTTTGAAAGAATTGATCTGTCAGATGCAAATAAAGATTTCAATGAAATCCAATTACAAAAAGAAGATGTTGCATTGATCGCGGTACCATCTTTCGGAGGAAGAGTACCGGAATTGGCCATCAGCCGATTAAAAGAAATTCATGGTAATGGTGCAATGAGCGTTCTTGTATGTGTCTATGGAAATCGAGCTTATGAAGATACATTAGTAGAATTACAGGATACAGCTGAACAATGTGGCTTCCAAACCATTGCCGCTGTTGCTGCAATTGCCGAGCATTCCATCATGCACCAGTATGCAACCGGAAGACCTGATGAAAAAGATAAAGAAGAATTACATCAATTTGCGAAACAGATTCTGGAAAAAATCCATACAAATCCTTCCGGCTGGACAACAGCTAACATCCCGGGCAACCATCCATATAAAAAGGCCGGAAGTACACCTTTGATTCCAAAAGCAGATAAAAATTGTAATTCTTGTGGGATCTGTGCAGAAAAATGCCCTGCTCAGGCCATTGACTTGAATAATCCAAAAGAAACAAATAGTAAAAAATGCATTTCATGTATGCGATGTGTTTCAATATGTCCGCAATCTGCCCGAAAAGTAAATGGTGCCCTTGTAGCAATGGCTGCATTAGCTATCAAAAAAGCTTGTTCGGAAAGAAAAAACAACGAATTATATTATTAGTATAGGTTAAAAGCAAATCGTAGAAATAAGATTAAAGATTCTGATGAT